>DAORHX010000047.1:0-15281 GCA_035438245.1 Rubrivivax sp. | reverse complement strand
CGCGATCTGCGCACGATGCTGCTCGCGGCGCAGCGGCCGCTGCTCATCGCCGGCGGCAGCGGCTGGGACGCCGAGGCGGCCCACGCGCTGCAGCGCTTCGCCGAGAACTGGCAACTGCCGGTCGGTTGCGGCTTCCGCTTCCAGGACAGCTTCGACAACCGCCATGCGCTGTATGCCGGCGACGTGGGCATCGGCATCAATCCGAAGCTGGCCGAGCGTGTGCGCGACGCCGACCTGATCATCGCCCTGGGCGTGCGCCTGGGCGAGATGACCACCGGCGGCTACACGCTGCTGCAGGTGCCGCGGCCGGCGCAGAAGCTGGTCCACATCCACGCCGGTGCCGAGGAGCTGGGCCGCGTCTATGCGGCCGACCTGCTGCTGCAAAGCTCGATGGCCTGCGCCGCCAAGGCGCTGGAGACGCTGGCCGCACCGACCCAGCTGCCGTGGGCGGCCTGGGCGCGCGACGCCCACGCCGACTACGAGGCCAACCACGAGGCGCCCGCGGTCGAACCGATGGACCTGGCCGTGGTGATGAAGACCGTGCAGCGCCTGGCGCCGGCCGACACTGTCTACACCAACGGCGCTGGCAACTACAGCGGCTGGCTGCACCGCTACGTGCGCTACTTCGGCTTGCAGCACCATGGCCGCACGCAGCTGGCCTGCACCAGCGGCGCGATGGGCTATGGCCTGCCGGCGGCGGTGGCGGCGTCGCTGCTGTACCCCGAGCGCACGGTGGTCAACGTCGCCGGCGACGGCGACTTCCTGATGAACGGGCAGGAGCTGGCCACCGCCACCGGCTACGGCGCCGGCAGGCTGATCAGCATCGTCGTCGACAACGGCAGCTACGGCACCATCCGCATGCACCAGGAGCGCGAGTACCCGGGCCGCGTCAGCGGCAGCGAGCTGTTCAACCCCGACTTCGCCGCGCTGGCCCGGGCCTACGGCTGGCAGGCGCATCGCGTCGAAACCACCGCCGCCTTCGAGCCGGCTTTCGTCGCCGCGCTGGCCGCCGACCGGCCGACGCTGATCCACCTGCGGCTGGATGCCGACGTCATCACCACGCGCACGACGCTGGCGGCCATCCGCGACGCGGGGCTGCGGCGCGCGGCTAGCTAGCAGCGCGCCATGCCGCCACGTGACCCGACGGCGGCAGGCCGATGTGCGGCGACGCACATGGAGCGTTCCGGGTCGACGGGCTATAAACAGGGCATGAAAACGAGCCCGCAGTGAGCCGATGAAGCCCGACCCCGCCGCCGAATGGGACGTGGTGCCGTCCACGCCCGCCCAGATCGAGGCGGTCGCGCGCGAATGCCGGCGACTGGTGTCGCGGCGGGCGCTGTTCGCGGCCGGCGTGGCGGTGGTGCCGGTGCCGGCGTTGGACTGGGCCACCAACATCGGCGTGCTGGTCAAGCTCCTGCCGGACATCAACCGCAAGTTCGGCCTCAGCGCCGAGCAGGTGGAGCGGCTCGCGCCCGACCGGCGTCTGGTCGTCTTCAAGGCCATCACCGCCGGCGGCACGATGCTCGTCGGCCGCATCGTCACACGCGAGTTGGTGGTCTCGATGCTGCGCATGGTCGGCGTGCGCCTGAGTGCGCAGCAGGCGGCCAAGTACGTGCCGATCGCCGGACAGGGGTTGTCCGCGGCGCTGACCTACGGCGCGCTGCGCTATGTCTGCGAGCAGCACATCCGCCAGTGCATGGCGATCTGCGAACAGCTGCGCCTGCCTGCGCCGACGGTCGTCACGCCATAGCCGGCGCAAGCCGGCGCATACAATCGACGCCGTTCGGGGCGTAGCGCAGTCTGGTAGCGCATCTGCTTTGGGAGCAGAGGGTCGCACGTTCGAATCGTGTCGCCCCGACCAATCCATCTGTATCCGCCGCCCGGCGGGCTTGTGCTGGCCATAGGCACAGGCAATGACCATCATTCTATAAATCAAAACTAACGAGAGCGTTGGTTCGATATAGTTCGCCCATTCGATTTCACAACACCGAAAGGGAACGAACAGTGTCGATCATCAACACCCAAGTCCAGCCGTTCAAGACCACGGCTTTTCACAACGGCAAGTTCGTCGAGGTCAGCGACCAGAGCCTGAAGGGCAAGTGGTCGGTGCTGATCTTCATGCCGGCGGCGTTCACCTTCAACTGCCCGACCGAAGTGGAAGACGCGGCCGACAACTACGCCGCCTTCAAGGACGCCGGAGCCGAGGTCTACATCGTCACCACCGACACGCACTTCTCGCACAAGGTGTGGCACGAAACGAGCCCGGCCGTGGGCAAGGCGAGGTTCCCGCTGGTCGGCGACCCGACGCACACCCTGACCAACGCCTTCGGCGTGCACATCCCCGAAGAAGGCCTGGCGCTGCGCGGCACCTTCGTCATCAACCCGGAAGGCGTGATCAAGACCGCCGAGGTGCACAGCAACGAGATCGCGCGTGACGTCAAGGAAACGCTGCGCAAGCTCAAGGCCGCGCAGTACACCGCCAAGAACCCTGGCCAGGTCTGCCCGGCCAAGTGGAACGACGGCGCGAAGACGCTGACGCCGTCGCTGGACCTCGTCGGCAAGATCTGACGGGAACACCGATCCCCGCCCGCGCGGGGATCGGTGCGGCAACGTTGCCCCGCGCCGCCGTGTGCGGGGCCTGAGCTGCGCACCGAAGACAAGTCCCGCGGGCCTTGTCGCCAGCATCTGCCAGGGTGCTGACGACCGGGCCGGACGGCCCACGCCCATCGAAGGAGATGACCATGCTCGACAGCAACATCCAAGCGCAGCTGAAGGCCTATCTGCAGCGGTTGCAGCAGCCGATCGAACTGGTGGCCAGCCTCGACGATCGTCCGGCCTCGGCCGAGATGCGCGAGCTGCTGGAGGAGATCGCCGCGCTGAGCGACAAGGTCAGCGCGCGCTTCGACGGCGTCGATGCGCGCCGGCCTTCGTTCCAGATCACCCGTGCCGGGGCCGACATGGGCGTGCGCTTCGCCGCCATCCCGATGGGGCACGAGTTCACCTCGCTGGTGCTGGCGCTGCTGCAGGCCGGCGGCCACCCGCCGAAGGTCGATGCCGACACGATCGAGCAGGTCGGGGCGCTCGAAGGCGAGTTCGTGTTCGAGACCTACATGTCGCTGACCTGCCACAACTGCCCCGACGTCGTGCAGGCGCTGAACCTGATGGCGGTGCTGAACCCACGCATCCGGCACGTGGCCATCGACGGCGGACTCTTCCAGGACGAGGTCGAGGCGCGCCAGATCATGGCCGTGCCGACGGTCTACCTGAATGGCCAGCCCTTCGGCTCGGGCCGCATGGAGCTGGCCGAGATCCTGGCCAAGGTCGACACCGGCGCAGCGGCGCGCGATGCGGCGCGGCTGTCGAAGGCCGAGCCCTACGACGTGCTGATCGTCGGCGGCGGGCCGGCGGGCGCGGCGGCGGCCGTGTACGCGGCGCGCAAGGGCATCCGCACCGGCATCGTCGCCGAGCGCTTCGGCGGCCAGACGATGGATACGCTGGCGATCGAGAACTACATCTCGGTGCTCGAGACCGACGGCCCGAAGTTCGCCGCGGCGCTGGAGGCGCATGTGCGCGCCTACGACGTGGACATCATGAACAACCAGCGCGTCGAAGCGCTGGAGCCGGCGGCAGCTCCCGGCGGCATGGCCAGCGTCAAGCTGGCCAACGGCGCCGAGCTGAAGGCGCGCTCGGTGATCCTGTCCACCGGCGCGCGCTGGCGCAACGTCGGCGTGCCCGGCGAGCAGGAATACAAGACCAAGGGCGTGGCCTATTGCCCGCACTGCGACGGCCCGCTGTTCAAGGGCAAATCAGTGGCGGTGATCGGCGGCGGCAACTCCGGCGTCGAGGCGGCGATCGACCTGGCCGGCGTGGTCAAGCACGTCACGCTGATCGAGTTCCTCGACCAGCTGAAGGCCGACGCCGTGCTGGTGAAGAAACTGCTGAGCCTGCCCAACGTGACGGTGCACCTGAATGCCCAGACGCTGGAGATCACCGGCGACGGCAGCAAGGTCGACGGCCTGCGCTTCAAGGACCGCACGAGCGGGGTCGAGCAGACCGTGGAACTGGCGGGCGTGTTCGTGCAGATCGGGCTGGTGCCGAACACCGAGTTCCTCAAGGGCGCGGTGGAGCTGAGCCGCTTCGGCGAGATCATCGTCGACGCTCGCGGTGCGACCAGCGCGGCGGGCGTGTTCGCTGCCGGCGATGCGACGACGGTGCCGTTCAAGCAGATCGTCATCGCCGCCGGCGACGGCGCGAAGGCGGCGCTGGCGGCCTTCGACCACCTGATCCGCACATCGGCGCCGGCTTGACCCGGGTCAAGACCGCCGTGGCGGGCGCGTGGTGTCCAGCCATGTTGCGCATAAAAACGGTGTGAAAAGCGGCGTGCATGCAAATCCGGTGGCCCGCGAGCAGCGCGCGCGCTTAGCCTTCGCCTTGGAGACGGATGATCCGTCCGCGAGTGTTGCGCCGGCAGACTGCGAGGGGGTAGTGCAGCAGGCTTCGGTGTGACGCTGCACAACGTCGTGCAGCCAGGGTGCCCGGACCATCGGCGCCCGGGCCGTGCGCCGACTGGCAGGCACCCATCCTTATAAGGAGCACACCATGGCAATGGCTGGTACGCGAGCCGCAGGGGTAGCGGGCGAAGCGACACGACCGATGACCCCCGAGGAACGCAGGGTCATCTTCGCTTCCTCGCTCGGCACGGTGTTCGAGTGGTACGACTTCTATCTGTTCGGCGTGATGGCGGCGATCATCGCGGCCAACTTCTTCACCGCGCTCGACCCCGCCACACGCGACATCTTCACGCTGCTCGCCTTTGCCGCCGGCTTCGCGGTGCGGCCGTTCGGCGCCATCGTCTTCGGGCGGCTCGGCGACCTGGTCGGCCGCAAGTACACCTTCCTGGTGACGATCCTGATCATGGGTCTGTCTACCTTCCTGGTGACCTTCCTGCCGACCTACGCCAGCTGGGGCATCGCCGCGCCGATCGCGCTGATCGCGCTGCGGCTGCTGCAGGGCCTGGCGCTCGGCGGCGAGTACGGCGGTGCCGCCACCTACGTGGCCGAGCACGCGCCGCATGGACGCCGCGGCTTCTACACCGCGTGGATCCAGACCACGGCCACCGTGGGCCTGATGCTCGCGCTGATGGTCATCCTGGGCACGCGGCTGTACATGGGCGAGAAGGAATTCCTTGCCTGGGGCTGGCGCATCCCGTACGCGATGTCGGGCATCCTGCTGGCGGTGTCGGTGTGGATCCGGCTGAAGCTCAGCGAATCGCCGGCCTTCGCGCGCATGAAGTCCGAAGGCAAGACCTCGAAGGCCCCGTTGTCCGAATCGTTCGGCCAGTGGCGCAACCTGAAGGTCGTGATCCTGGCGCTGCTCGGTGCCACCGCGGGCCAGGCGGTGGTCTGGTACACCGGCCAGTTCTACGCGCTGTTCTTCCTGCAGTCGTTCCTGAAGGTCGACGGCCCGACGGCCAACGTGCTGATCGCGCTGAGCCTGATCATCGGCACGCCGTTCTTCATCCTCTTCGGCGCCATGTCGGACAAGATCGGCCGCAAGCCGATCATCATGGCCGGCTGCCTGCTGGCGGTGCTGACCTACTTCCCGCTGTTCCAGGCACTGACCGCCTACGCCAACCCGAAGCTGGCCGCGGCGATCCAGAAGTCGCCGGTCACCGTGGTGGCGCCGCCGAAGAACTGCAACCTGATCCTGAACCTGACGGGTACGGCCAAGTTCACCACGGCCTGCGACCTGAGCCGCACCTTCCTGGCCAACGCCGGCGTCAACTACGACCTGGTCGAGGATGCGTCGCTGCAGCAGGGCTACGTCAAGGTCGGCGACAGGCAGATCACCACCTACTCCGCGACCCAGCCCGACGCCAAGGAGGCGAAGCCTCGCTTCGAGAAGGAAGTGCGCGAAGCGCTGACCGCCGCGGGCTACCCGGCCAAGGCCGATCCGATCCCTGCCGGCAGCTTCAACTGGTGGATGATCGTGCTGATCCTGACCGTCATGGTCATCTACGTGACGATGGTCTACGGCCCGATCGCGGCGATGCTGGTCGAGATGTTCCCGACGCGCATCCGCTACACGTCGATGAGCCTGCCGTACCACATCGGCAACGGCTGGTTCGGCGGCTTCCTGCCGGCGATCTCGTTCTCGATCGTTGCCGCTCAGGGCAACATCTACAGCGGCCTGTGGTATCCGATCATCATCGCCGCGATGACCTTCGTCATCGGCTCGCTGTTCATCCGCGAGACCAAGGACGTCGACATCTACGCCAACGACTGACCCTGCGCGATCATGTGGAAATACATCGTCGGATTCCTCGCCTTCGCCGCTCTGGCGATGTTCATCCTGACGCGCTCGGGCGGTGACGTCGACCTCGGCGGCGAGAAGCATGGCACCGAGGCGGCAGCGCCGGCCTCGGCCGCATCGAGGTAGCCGAGTCGCAGCGGCCGGCGCCGCCGGCCCGCACAAGAAAAAGCAGCGCCATTCGGCGCTTCTTTGTTTCGAGCAGGGCGTTCAGCCCAGGCGCGACCGGGCCTGGGCCTTCAACGTGCGCGCCACCTCGGCGCCGGAGCCCTTGGTGATGACCTTCTCGTAGTCGGGCAGCAGCGCCGCCAGGTCGGCCCGCGTGCAGCACTTCTCCAGCTTCAGCGTGAAGAAGAAGGCCCGCAGCCCGAGCGCGTCGACGGCGGTGTCGTTGAGGAACTGCTTCGCGGCGCTGAAACGCTCATGCTCGCTCGCCGCCGGCACCGGCTGGGCCGGCTCCGGAGCGGGTTGCTGCGTGGGCGGGAAGTCCGAATCGGCGCTTGCCGGAGCGGGCCGTGGCGATGGCGCCGCGGCCTGCGCGCGCAGCCTGCGCACCAGGCCTTGCGCTTCGAGCGCGGCCAGGAAGTCGGACGGCGCGCCCAGCTGGTCGGCGGCCTGCTGCAGTTGCGGTGCCGACAGCGAGCCGTCGATCATGATCAGCATCGTGCGCAGCCGCTGCGGCAGCTTCAGCGTGCGCGAGCGCACTTCCTGCGTGCCGGCCTCGGTCTTGACGAAGATGTCGGTGTCGTTCATCGCCTCGCGTCCGCGGTGGGATGCGCGACTGTACGATCGATCGCGCGGCGCAGACTGCGAAATAGTGCGGCCAAACGCCGCCGTTTGTGGCGCGCAGCGCCGGCCTACCCCATGCGGCGGCGGCGCCAGCCGTCGATCGTGTAGACGCCCAGCGCCGCCCAAATGAAGGCGAAGCCGACCAGCCGCGCGCGATCGAAGGGCTCGCCGAACACCCAGACGCCGAGCGCCAGCTGGATCGTCGGCGACAGGTACTGGATCAGCCCCACGGTGGTCAGCGGCAGCCGCCGCGCACCGGCTGCGAACAGCAGCAGCGGCAGCGCGGTCAGCGGGCCGCCGATGACCAGCCAGGCATCGAGCGCGAGGTCGCCGCGCGCCATCGCACCGTTGCCGCTGGCGCCGAGCCAGGCCAGCACCGGCAGCACCAGGGGTGCCATCAGCATCGTCTCCAGCGCGAGCCCCTCCAACGCGCCGAGGGTCGACGTCTTGCGCATCAGCCCGTACAGCCCGAAGCTGAACGCCAGCAGCAGTGCGATCCATGGCAGTCGCCCGGCGAGCAGGGTCAGCCATAGCACGCCGCCACAGGCCAGCGCCACGGCGGCCCATTGCACGCGGTTCAGCCGCTCCCTCAGCACCAGCACGCCGAGCAGGACGTTGACGATCGGGTTGATGAAGTAGCCGAGGCTCGCCTCGACGACATGCCCGCCATTGACCGCATAGATGTAGATCAGCCAATTCACCGACAGCAGCAGTGCGCTGAGGCCGAAGGGCAGCAGCCGCCGCGGCCGCGCGACGAACTCGCGCAGCCAGCCGAAGCGGCGCAGCAGCGCCAGCAGGCTCAGCACGAACAGCAGCGACCAGGCTGAACGGTGCAGCACCACCTCGAGCGCCGGAACCGAGGCGACGCGGTCGAAGTACAGGGGGAACAGCCCCCACATCACGAAGGCGAGGGTGGCGTAGACAATACCGGCGTTCATCGCGGACGCGATTGTCGCCGTCAACTCGGAAAGGACTGGACTGATGAAACGCTTGGCCGTGCTCACCAGCGGGGGCGACGCCCCCGGCATGAATGCCGCGATCCGCGCCGTGACACGCACCGCGCTCGCCGCGGGCCTCGAGGTCTTCGGCGTGCGCCAGGGCTACAGCGGGCTGATCGCCGGTGACTTCGTCGCCTTCGGCCCGCGCGAGGTGGGGGGCATCCTGGCGCGCGGCGGCACCATGCTCGGCAGTGCGCGTTGCCCCGAGATGCGCGACGAGGCCGGCCAGCGGCAGGCGCTGGCGGCGCTGGCCCGGCAGCAGATCGACGCGCTGGTGGTGATCGGCGGCAACGGCTCGCAGAGCGGTGCGCGCTCGCTGTCGGACAAGGGGCTGGCGGTGGTCGGCGTGGCCTCGACCATCGACAACGACCTGTACGGCACCGACATCACGATCGGCGCCACCACCGCGATCGACGTGGCGCTGGAGTCGGTGGACCGGCTGCGCGTCACCGCCTCGTCGCACCATCGCGGCTTCCTCGTCGAGGTGATGGGCCGCGACTGCGGCTACCTGGCGGCGATGGTCGGCATCGCCGGCGGTGCCGAGGTGATCTGCGTGCCCGAGCAGCCGCAGGAGCCCGAGGCGGTGGCGGCGGCGATCCACGACGCCTACCGCCGTCGCAAGACGCACGCCGTGGTCATCGTCGCCGAGGGCGCGGTGCACGATGCCGACGAGCTGGCGCAGTACTTCAAGACGCACGAGTCGAAGCTCGGTTTCGAGATGCGCGTGTGCAAGCTCGGCCACGTGCAGCGTGGCGGGGCACCCGGCGTCAGCGACCGCATGCTGGCGACGCGGCTGGGCGCGGCCGCCGTGCAGCATCTGCAGCGCGGCGAGCACGGTGTGCTCGTCGGCCTGGTCGGCAACCAGGTGCAGGCCACGCCGTTGGCCGAGGTGGCCAACCGCACGAAACCGCTGGACCTGGAACTGCTGCAGCTGGCGAAGATGCTGGCGCGCTGAACCGGCTTCAGCCCGGCGCGGGGTCGGTGCTGCACACCAGCTTTTGCAGCAGCTCGGCGAGCATCGCACGCTCGCCGGCCGACAGCGCCGACAGCAGCCCTGCCTCCATGCCCGCCGACGCGCGTTGCGCTCGCTGCGCCAGGTCGCCGCCCGTGTCGGTCAGCAGCAGGTTCAGCGCGCGGCCGTCGGTATCGCTGCGCTGGCGCTGCACCAGGCCGCGCTCGGCCAGCCGGTCGACCAGCACGGTGATGTTCGACGGCGGCATGCCCAGCGTCAGCGCCAGCTGCTTCGGCGTCGCACGCCCGTTCTCCAGCAGCAGCACGAGGATCGTGAACTCCACCGGCCGCAGCTTGAACGGCGTGCCGACGTGGCGCTGGAAGACGCGGCGCGACGCCACCTCGGCCAGCGTCAGCCGGTAGCCGATCAGCTGCTGCATCGCACGATCATCCAGCGTCGCGGCGGGGTGCGCGCCGGACGGTGTCGGCGGGGCGGCGCGCTTCATGACTCGGGCGTGAACCCTACGCGCTTGACGATCGGCGCCCAGGCGGCGTTCTCGTCGCGCACCATGCGCGTCAGCTCGGCCGGCGTGTTCACGCTCACCTCCATGCCGAAGGCTGCCAGGCCTTCGGCCATGTCCGGCGAGCTCATCGCCGTGCGCAGCGCCGCGGCGATGCGCCCCGCCGTGTCGGGCGCGGCCTTGGCCGGCAGGAACATGCCATACCACTCGACCATCTCCAGCGCCTTGAAGCCCTGCTCGGCGTAGGTCGGCACGTCGGGCGCGAAGCGCGAGCGCTTCGGCCCCGAGGTGGCCAGCACGCGCAGCTTGCCGCTCTTCAGGTGCGGCAGGTAGTCGCCGATCGGCGAGCTGAAGGCCGGCACCTGTCCGCCGAGCAGGTCCTGGATGCCGGGCGCCGAGCCGCGGTACGGCACATGGTTCAGCTCGACGCCGCTTTCCCTGGACAACAGCGCCGCCACCATGTGCGGCGGCGTGCCGGCGCCGGGCGAGCCGTAGCTGGCTTGCGTCGGGTTGGCCTTGGCCCAGGCCAGGAAGTCCTTGACGGTCTTCACCGACTCCGGCACCGCCGGGCCGACGCCCAGGGCGAACACCACCTGCGCCACGGTGGACACCGGCGTGACGTCCTCGATGCCATAGGCCAATTTCGTGTACAGGTGCGGATACAGCGTGATCATCGCCGCCGGCGTGATCAGCAGCGTGCTGCCGTCGTTGGGGCTGCGCTTGAGTTCTTCCACCGCCAGCCGGCCACCGGCGCCCGGCTTGTTGTCGACGACCACCGCCTTCGCATGGCTGCCGCGCAGCTTGTCGGCGATGCGCCGCGCCACGGCGTCGACCGTGCCTCCGGGCGGGAAGCCGACGAGGATGCGCGTGCTGTCGGGCGTCTGTGCGTGCAGCCAGCCGGGCAGGGCAGTCAGCGCCAAGGCGCCGGCGCTGCTGCCCAGAAATCGACGACGTGAGTTCATTGGAGTCTCCAGGTTGTGCTCGGGAAATGGGAGGGCCACACGCCACCGGCGCGCTGCCAGGGAAAACGGGCGGGTGCGCAGCCGAAGCTCAGCGCTGCGGCAGGATCACGTCCGCGTCGGGCACGTCGGCATAGAGCCGCTCGACCAGACCGGCATGATGCGTCAGCACCGCGCGCTGGTTGATCGAGCCCTTGTCGGTGACCTCGCCGCGGTCGATGTGCGGCGGCTCGGCCAGCAGCAGCGCGCGCGCGATGCGGTTGGCGCTGCCGGTGCCCTCGCGCCACAGCCGGTCGACCAGCGCCTGGAAGAACGCACGCACGCGTGGTTCGGCCAGCACCTGCTGCGCGCTGGCGTCGTCGGCCAGGCCAAAGCGGCGCTTCGCATCGTCCAGCCGCGGGAAGATGAGCGCGCCGATGTCGTCGCGGTTCAGGCCGGCGAGCACCACGTCCTGCACCAGCGGATCGCCGGCGAGAACGATCTTCATGCGCAACGGGCCGACATTGACGAAGGTGCCGGTGGACAGCTTGAAGTCCTCGGCGATGCGGCCGTCGAACCGCAGGCCGCGCTGGGCTTCGCTCTCGTCGACGTAGAGCACCGCGTCGCCGGTGCGGTAGAAGCCTTCGTCGTCGAACGCCGCCGCCGTCTCGGCCGGCGCGCGCCAGTAGCCGGGCATGACGTTCGGGCCCTTGAAGCGGATCTCGAGCTTGCCGTCGGTGGGCACGAGCTTGACCTGCACGCCAGGCGCCGGCAGGCCGATGTGGCCGCTCTTCACGTCGCTGCCCAGCGCAAAGGTGCACGACGGCGCGGTCTCGGTCATGCCCAGGCCGCTGAAGATGCAGATGCGCTCGCCGACCGCGGCCGCGGCATGGCGGTCCAGGTGGTCCCATACCGCCTGGCTCAGGCCCGCACCGGCGAACATGAAGGCCTTGACGCGCGAGAACAGCATGTCGCGCAGCGCCGTGTCGCCGTCCATCGCCCGCGCGATCTCCTCGAAACCCTTCGGCACGTTGAAGTAGATCGTCGGCGCGATCTCGCGCAGGTTGCGCAGCGTCTCGGCCATGCCTTTCGGCGTCGGCTTGCCGCCGTCGATGTACAGCGTGCCGCCGTTGTACAGCGCGATGCCGGTGTTGTGGTTGCCGCCGAAGGTGTGGTTCCACGGCAGCCAGTCGACCAGCACCGGCGGCTCGTCCGCCAGGAAGGCGAAACACTGGCGCAGCATCTGCTGGTTCGCACACAGCATGCGCTGGGTGTTGATCACGCCCTTCGGTTGTCTGGTGGAGCCCGACGTGAACAGGAACTTGGCGATCGTGTCCGGGCCGACGTGACCGTGCGCTTCCAGCTCCTGCTCGCCGGGTTCGGTGCGCAGCACGGCGTCGAAGCGCGTGACACGTCGCCCCTGCAGCGCCGGCGTGTCGTCGCCGCTGCTCACCCAGATCTCGGTGTCGGCCGGCACCACGGTGGCGATGGCGTTGCGGAAGACGTGGCCGTCGGCCGCGAACACCAGCCCCGGCGACAGCGCGCCCAGGATGTGCTTGAGCTTGGCGAAGTCCTGCGACAGCGTCGAATAGGCCACCGACACCGGCGCATAGGGCACGCCGACCCACATCGCGGCCAGCGCCAGCGTGTAGTGGTCCAGGTCGTTGTCGGACAGGATGGCGATCGGCCGCTCGGCCGACAGCCCGCGCGCGGCCAGGGCCTGGCCGACCCGGCGCACGCGGTCGAGCATCTGCGCGTAGGTGATCTTGCGCCACTCGCCGTCGGGGCCGCGCTGCGCCACCTGCACGCGCTGCGGCGCATGGCGTGCCCATTCCTCCAGGCGGTCGGTGAGCCGTGCCGGGTAGGGCTGCAGCGGCTCCTGCGAACGCAGCCGGTGCACGCCGTCGGCGTCGATGGCCTGCGTGGCGGCCAGGCAGCCGCCGGTCTTCACCTGGCGATGGCGCGCGGCGCTCACTGCTTGCCTACCTTGCCGGCGCGGCCGTCGAGGAAGGCGCGGATGCGCTCCTTGGCCGCCGGGTCGCCCTGCGCGATGGCGGCGACCAGCGATTCGACGAACAGCGCCTCGGCCGGCGGCAGCTCGGCGATGCGCGGCAGTGCCTGGATCACGGCGAAGTTCGACAGCGGCGCGTTGCCGCAGATCTTCTGCGCCAGCGCCATGCCCTTGGCGAGCCCGTTGCCGTCGTCGACCAGGTAGTTCGTGAGCCCGGCCTGCTGGCCTTCGTCGGCGTCGAAGACGCGGCCGATCAGCATCATGTCGGTCATGCGTGCGGTGCCGATCAGTCGCGGCAGCCGCATCGAACCGCCGCCGCCGACGAAGATGCCCCGCTGCCCCTCGGGCAGGCCGTAGTAGGCGCTGCGCTCGGCCACGCGGATGTGCGATGCCGCGGCGATCTCCAGTCCGCCGCCGATGACCGCGCCGTGCAGCACCGTGACCACCGGCACCGGCGCGTACTGCAGCTTGTCCAGCGTCGCATGCCACGTGCGCGAATGCAGCACGCCTTCGTACACGCTGCGCTCGGCCAGTTCGGACAGATCGAGCCCGGCGCAGAAGTGCCGGCCTTCGCCGTCGAGCACCACGCAGCGAATCTGCGGGTCCAGGTTGGTGAGGGCCGCGTCGAGCGCCGCCATCAGCGGATCGTTGATGGCGTTGCGCTTGGCGGGGCGGTTCAGCGTCAGCAGCAGCACGGCGCCGTCGCGTCGGCTGCGGATCAGCGGCTCGGAGGCAGGGTCGATCGGCGGGTTCATGGCAGGTGGCGGGGGTTGGCGTGGGTTTCAATATAGTTATGTATGGTAAGGAAATGGAGCGAACGCGAAATAGGGTTTTCACTGAGTTTTGTCTCTTGAGTCAACCCACATGCCCTGCAAGAATCCGAGCAAGCGCCCGATTGCCGAGTGACATCGGCCCTGAGTCGGCACACAAGAAGTTATCACAGGTAATTACATGAAGCCATCGCGCCAGGAGCACGCAACATGAAGGTCGACGAACTGATCGCCATCGACACGCACACCCATCTCGAGGTGTCGTGCTGGAACCCGTTCGACAGCTACGGCGAGGAATTCGATCGCGCCGCCGACAAGTACTTCCGCTCGAGCAAGCGGCCGACGATGGCCGAGTCGCTGGCCTACTACCGCGAGCGCAAGATCGGCTTCGTCATGTTCACCGTCGATGCCGAAACGCAGCAGGGGCGGCGCCGCATTCCGAACGAGGAGATCGCCGAGGCAGCGCAGGCCAACCCGGACATCATGATCGCCTTCGGCAGCATCGACCCGCACAAGGGCAAGTTCGGCGCGCGCGAGGCGCGCAAGCTGGTCGAGGAGTACGGCGTCAAGGGCTTCAAGTTCCACCCGACGGTGCAGGGCTTCCTGCCCTACGACAAGATGGCCTGGCCGCTGTACGAGGTGATCGCCGAATACAAGCTGCCGGCGGTGTTCCACAGCGGCCACTCGGGCATCGGCTCGGGCATGCGCTGCGGCGGCGGCCTGCGGCTGCAGAACAGCAACCCGATGCTGCTGGAGGACGTGGCCATCGACTTCCCCGACATGCAGATCATCGTCGCCCACCCGAGCTGGCCGTGGCAGGACGAGGCGCTGAGCCTTGCGGTGCACAAGCCGAACATCTGGATCGACCTGTCGGGCTGGAGCCCGAAGTACTTTCCGCCGCAGCTGGTGCAGTACGCCAACACGCAGCTGAAGGACCGCATCCTCTTCGGCAGCGACTTCCCGCTGATCATGCCCGACCGCTGGCTGAAGGACTTCGCCGAGGTCGGCTTCAAGCCCGAGGTCCGGCCGCTGATCCTGAAGGACAACGCGATGCGGCTGCTGGGCCTGGGGCAGACGGCGTAGCCAGCGCCTGCCCGGCGGAGGTCAGCCGGCCCGCTTGCGCTGCGGCCAGGGCTTCCAGCGGCGGTGCACCCACCACCACTGTTCGGGCCGGCGCACGATCAGCAGCTCCAGCGCGCGGTTGAAGGCGCGCGTCGTCAGCCGGATCGCTTCGTTGGTGTCGGCATCCTCGACAGCGGCCACCGGGGCTTCGAAGCGCAGCACGTGCGTGCCGTCGCGGCCGCGCCAGCTCGCCGCCGGCACCACCGGCGCGCCGGTGCTCAGGGCGATCACCGCCAGGCTGCGGAAGGTGCCGGCCGCATGGCCGAAGAATTCGGCCTGCACGCCGTCCTTGCGCTGCGCGTGCTGGTCGAAGGGGAAGACCACCAGGTCGCCGGCCGCGAGCCGGTCGAGGATCGCTTCGAGCCCGCCGCGCTTGGGCAGCACGCCGAAGCCGGCCTTGCGGAAGCGCCGCGTCACCAGCTTGTCCAGCCACTCGGGGCGGATCGGCCGGCGCACGAAATGGAAGCGCCCCCTGGCTTCGGGAAAGCTCGCCAGGCCGGCGCTGGTCGACACCTCGAAGTTGCCGAAATGGCCGGTGAGGATCAGCACGCCCTTGCCTTGCGCATGCGCGTCCAGCAGCACGTCCAGGTTCTCGACGCGCGCCATCGCCCTGCGCCGCGCCTGCGACAGCCACGGGTAGTACAGGAACTCCCATAGCAGCCGGCCCAGGTGGCCGTAGTGCGCCTGCGCCAGCCGCACGATCTCGGCCTCGTCGACGGCCTCGCCGTAGACGCGCCACAGGTTGTCGAGCACGACGCCGCGGCGCAACGGCAGCAGGCGGTACAGCAGCCGCGCGGCGCTGGACGGCGCGGCGCGGGCAGGGCGCGCCACCGCCATCGCCGTGGCCTGGCCGCGATCGTGCGTCAGCGACA
>DAORHX010000046.1:0-15384 GCA_035438245.1 Rubrivivax sp. | reverse complement strand
AAATTGAGGACGACCCAGGGGCCCCGTGCTGGGGCATCGCCACAGCAAAAACGGGTTGCTTGCATCAGGACGGTAACGGTCATCATTCCTAATGCTCTGGGCGTTCGTACTCACCATGCCGGTGGTGCTATCCACCGCCACGCGGGGTAACTCTGAGGTCGACTGGGCGTTGGCCGCACTGATGACACGGCGCGGCCGCGGCCGCAGCGTGGCCTTCAGCACGGCGATGACCGAGCAAGGCGAGCTGCGCGCGACGCGCCACGCCGACAGCGAAGTCTTCTACATGGCCGGGCGCCAGCTCGGCGCGCTGTCGCGTCGCCTGCGTGCCGCCGGCTGGGCGGACGACACGCCGGCCTGCGTGGTGTCGCGCGCCGGCTGCAGCGACGCGCTGGTCAGCGAGCATCGGCTCGAAGCGCTGCCGCAGGCGAGCGTGCTGCATGCCGGGCGCGCGACGGTGGTGTGCGTGGGCGTGGCGGCGCGCGCCGTGGCGGCCGGCGACAAGACCTTGATGAAGGTCAGGCAAGCCAGGGCCGCGTCGGCGGCGACGCCTTAAAATCGAGCATCCGCTGCCGGTCATGGCGGCCCGTCGTCGCCGACGGGCCACACCGACACCGCGACAGCAGCCCCTTTCCGAAGAACACGCCCCGAACTGCCCATGACCCACGTCGTCCTCGATTCGTGCATCCGCTGCAAGTACACCGATTGTGTGGACGTGTGCCCCGTCGACTGTTTTCGCGAGGGGCCGAACATGCTGACGATCGACCCCGACGAATGCATCGACTGCGCGGTGTGCATCCCGGAATGCCCGGTCAATGCCATCCTGCCGGAAGAAGACGTGCCGCAGGACCAGCAGCAGTTCATCCAGCTGAATGCCGAGCTGGCGCGCAACTGGCCGAGCATCACCAAGCGCAAGCCGGCATTGCCCGACGCCGAAGAGTGGGCGAACAAGAAGGACAAGCTGTCCGAGCTGATCCGCTGACACCATCGACATGGAACCGACACTGAATCCCGAAGTCGCCGACACCGCACGCAGCCACGACGGGCCGATCGAGACCGACGCCGTCATCGTCGGCGCCGGCCCGGTGGGCCTGTTCCAGGTGTTCGAGCTCGGGCTGCTCGAGATCAAGGCCCACATCATCGACTCGCTGGCCTATGCCGGCGGACAGTGCACCGAGCTGTACCCCGACAAGCCGATCTACGACATCCCGGCCGTGCCGGTGTGCACCGGCAAGGAACTGACCGACAACCTGCTCAAGCAGATCGAGCCCTTCGGCGCCACCTTCCACCTGGGCCAGGAGGTGGTCGGCCTGCAAAAGCAGGACGACGGGCGCTTCCACGTCACCACCAGCAAGGGCACGCGCTTTCTCACCAAGACCGTGTTCATCGCCGGGGGTGTCGGTTCGTTCCAGCCGCGCACGCTCAAGCTCGACGGGCTGGACAAGTTCCTCGACACACAGTTGCACTACCGCGTGCGCAACCCGGCGCAGTTTGCCGGCAAGGATCTGGTCATCGTCGGCGGCGGCGACTCGGCGCTGGACTGGGCGCTGAACTTCGTGCAGGAAGGCCCGCACCAGGCCGGCAGCGTCATCCTCGTGCACCGGCGCGACGGCTTCCGCGCCGCGCCGGCCTCGGCGGCGAAGATGCACGAGCTGTGCGACGCGATGCAGATGCAGTTCCTGGTCGGGCAGATCACCGGCTACGACGAACAGGACGGCCGCCTGAGCAGCATCAAGGTCACCGGCGGCGACGCGGTGACGCGCAGCGTGCCGCTGGATATGCTGCTGGTGTTCTTCGGCCTGAGCCCGAAGCTCGGGCCCATCGCCGAATGGGGCCTCGGCATCGAGCGCAAGCAGGTCGTCGTCGACACCGAGAAGTTCGAGACCAACATTCCCGGCGTCTTCGCGGTCGGCGACATCAACACCTACCCGGGCAAGAAGAAGCTGATCCTGTCCGGCTTCCACGAGGCGGCGCTGGCCGCGTTCGGCGCCGCGCCCTACGTCTTTCCCGAGAAGCGCATCCTGCTGCAGTACACGACCACCAGCCCGAAGCTGCACAAGGTGCTGGGCGTGGAGACGCCGGTGTTCGACTGACAGACCGCGACGCGGTCACGACGACGGGCCCGCGCTGCGGGCCCGCTTCCTTTTGTTCGATATAGTTCGTGCGCGCCGCGGTGTCCGCCGCGGCGCATCCGCTAGGGGTGTTGGTACGACCTGCCGGTCGTGCCGACTGAGAAAGTCCCTTTGAACCTGATTGAGGTAATCCTCGCGCAGGGAAGCATGCCCGAAAGCGGCACAGCGCCGTGGGTTCTTGCCGACCTGCCATCGACCCGGGAACGCCGATGGCACACACCACACGACACGCGGCACGCCGCCGCCACAAGCTGCTGCAGCTGAGCACGCTGCTGGGTTCGACCTGCGCGGCGCTGCCTGCCCAGGCCCAGAGCGAAGCCGCGACACAACAGGTCACGGTCAGCGCCAGCAAGCTGACGGCCGGCATCACCGGCTTCGGCAACCTGCCGCTGTCCAGCGTGCCGATGCAGGCAGGCGTCACCACCGCCGAGCAGATGAAGGACCTCGGCATCCGCCGCCTGTCCGACATCGCCACCATCGACGCGGCGGTAGGCGACGGCTACAACGCCGACGGCTACTACGACTTCCTCACCGTGCGCGGCTTCGTGCTCGACAACCGCTTCAACTACCGGCGCGACGGCCTGCCGATCAGCGCCGAGACCTCGATCCCGCTGGACAACAAGTCGCGCATCGAAGTGCTGAAGGGCACCAGCGGCATGCTCGCCGGCATCGGCTCGCCCGGCGGCATGGTCAATTTCGTGGTCAAGCGCCCCACCAGCGCCGCCATCCGCGAGGCCTTCGTCGGCTGGCAGCAGGACGGCAGCGTGCTCGGCTCGGTCGACCTGAGCGACCGCTTCGGCGAGCAGCGCGAACTCGGGCTGCGGCTGAACGCCGCCTACGAACACATCGACCCGCAGACCTACGTCGCCGAAGGCAGCCGCTACCTGCTGGCGCTGGCCGGGGACTGGCGCGTCACGGCCGATACGCTGCTCGAGGCCGAGGTCGAGGTCTCGCACCGCGAACAGCCCAGCGTGCCGGGCTTCAGCGTTCTTGGCATGGTGGTGCCCGAGCCCGGCAACCCGCGCATCAACCTGAACAACCAGCCGTGGTCGCAGCCGGCGAAGTTCGATGCCACCACGGCATCGCTGCGCTGGCGCCAGAGGCTGGACGAGCGCTGGTCTGTCCTGGCGCAAGCGGCCACGCAGCAGCTGAAGACCGACGACGACACCGCCTTCCCCTACGGCTGCAGCGCCGAGGGTCGCTACGACCGCTATTGCAGCGACGGCACCTACGACATGTACGACTTCCGCAGCGACAACGAACGCCGCCGCAACAACGTCGTCGACCTGTCGCTGAACGGCGCACTGCTCACCGGCGACGTGCGCCACGCGCTGACCGTGGGCCTGCAGTACAACGAGGTGAGCAACCGGTTCCAGAACCAGGCCTTCAACTACGCCGGCACCGGCAACGTGCAAGGCACGCTGATCGTCCCGCCCGCGCCCGACCTGACCGGCACCAACACCAACCGCAACGCACGCTCGACCGAAGCCTACCTGCGCGACGCCATCGCCTTCGACGAACAGACCCTGCTGTGGCTGGGCCTGCGCTACACGCACCAGAGCGTCGACACCGTGCGCACCGACGGCACCGGCGCCGCCAGCTACAGCCAGAGCTATGCGGCGCCGTGGCTGGCGCTCAGCCACAAGCTCAGCGGGGGCACCCTGCTGTACGCCAGCTGGGGCACCGGCTACGAGCCCGACCTGGCACCGAACAACCCGCGCTACATCAACCGCGGCGAACTGCTGTCGGCGCTGCGCAGCCAGCAGTTCGAGATCGGTGCCAAGGGCGCGTTGGACAACGGCGACTGGACGGTGGCGGCCTTCGACATCGACCGGCCCGTGTCGGCGGCACGCGGCAGCTGCGACATCGACGACAGCTGCACCTGGCAACGCGACGGCAGCGTCGTGCACCGGGGCGTGGAAGCCGGCATCAACGCGCGCTTCGGCGCGTGGCGCATCGGCGGCGGCGCGATGGCGCTTCACGCCCAGCGCCAGGACAGCGCCGACGTCAGCCTGAACGGGCTGCGCCCGACCAACGTGCCCGCCTACACGTTGAAGCTGCAAGTGGGCTACCGCGTGGCAAGCGTGCCCGGGCTCGACCTGCTGGCCAACGGCCTGTACGAAAGCGACCGCATCGTGCTGCCGGACAACAGCCTTCGCATCCCCAGCGTCGCCCGGCTCGACCTGGGACTGCGCTACGTGCAGCCGCTGGCCAACGGCACGTTGACGTGGCGCGCCGGAGTCGAGAACGTGACCAACGACAAGGCCTGGCGAGAGTCGCCGTACCAGTTCGATCATTCCTACCTGTTCCCGATGGCGCCGCGGACTTTCGCGGTGTCGTTGCAGGCCACGCTGTAGATCGGCTGACGAAGGCAAACCCGAGCGGTCCACCTCCAGCTCACATCGCTGCGGTCAAGGCGCCTTCGACTTCCTCCAGGGCTTGTGGATGGGCCCCGAGCACCCTGCGCAGCGCCGGCAAGTTGCCGCGCGCGGCGCGGCGCAACTGCGCGGGCACTTCGGCCGCCACGAACCGCACATGGTCGTCCTCCACCAGCGCCTCTCGTTGCGACCCCTCAGTCAAGGGCGGCGACTGCAGGCATCTTTTACCCCTCACGAGTTCTGATCATGGGGCAATGCTCGCCTCCATGGCTGCCTGCGAATGGGGTCGGTTGCTTGCGCCTCGAGCGTCGCGCCCAACGACCCCTAAAGCGACCAAGGCCTTGGTGGAAACAACCCACCAAGGCCTTGCTGCTTTCTTGGCTCCTCGACCTGGGCTCGAACCAGGGACCTACGGATTAACAGTCCGGCGCTCTACCGACTGAGCTATCGAGGAATCGTCGCGCATTATAGCGGCGGACGATGTAGGTCCCGGCATCCTCAGGAGGGAGTTCGCAATGAAGAAAGTCACTCTGGCGCTGCTTGGCGCGCTGCTGGCCGGCTATGTGCTGCATGCGTGGGCACAACAGGCGCGCATCGACGTTCGCACGGCCGTCACGCCCATGGGAACCTCGTCGTCGAACGGCGTGTCGTTCGCCTGGTTCTACGACGCGACGGACCGCTCTGTCTATGTCTGCCGCACCGCGCAGTCTGGCGGGGACGGCATCGACTGCAGGGCGAAGGCGCAGCTGCCGTAGCGCGCCACCTTCTGCCCCGGCGCAAGCGGCATCAGCTGCCTGCGCGGGCCAGCGCCTGGTCGATGTCCCAGAGGATGTCGTCGATGTGCTCGAGCCCGACCGAGATGCGCACCATGTCGGGCAGCACGCCGGCGGCGCGCTGTTGCGCCTCGTCGAGCTGACGGTGCGTGGTCGTCGCCGGGTGGCTGATCAGCGTGCGCGTGTCGCCGATGTTGACCAGGTGGCTCATGAACTGCGCGCCTTCGATGAACTTCACGCCGGCCGCGGCGCCGCCGTCGATGCCGAAGGCCAGCAGCCCCGAGGCCATCGGCACGCCGTCCAGGCTGCGCATCTGCTTGTGCAGCAGCGCATGCTGCGGGTGCTCGGGCAGGCCCGGGTACTGCACCCAGCGCACGCGCGGGTGCCGCTGCAGGAACTGCGCCACCGCCAGCGCATTGCGGCTGTGGCGCTCCATGCGCAGCGGCAGCGTCTCCACGCCCTGCAGGATCTGCCACGCGCTCATCGGGCTCAGCGCGGCGCCGTAGACGCGCAGCGTTTCCATGCGCGCGCGCATGCAGAAGCCGAAATCGCCGAAGGTCTCGTAGAAGCGCACGCCGTGGTAGCCGGGCGACGGCTCGGTCATGCCGGGGAACTTGCCGTTGTCCCAGGGGAACTTGCCTGACTCGACCATCACGCCGCCGAGCGTGGTGCCGTGGCCGGCCAGGTACTTGGTGGCCGAGTGCACGACGATGTCGGCGCCGAAGGCGATCGGGTTGCACAGGTACGGCGACGGCACGGTGTTGTCGATGACCAGCGGCAGCCCGTGCGCATGCGCCACGTCGGCCACCGCGGCGATGTCCAGCAGCAGCATGCTGGGATTGCCCAGGCTCTCGGCGAACAGCGCGCGCGTGTTCGGCCGGATGGCCGCGGCGAAGGCCTCGGGCCGGGTGGCGTCGACGAAGCTGGTCTCGATGCCGAACTTGGCCAGGTTCACCGACAGCATCGACACCGAGCCGCCGTACAGCGCGCCGGCCGCGACCACGTGGTCGCCCTGCTGCAGCAGGGTCATCAGCGCCATCGCCTCGGCCGCCATCCCGCTGGCGCTGGCCAGCGCGGCGCGCCCGCCTTCGAGCGCGGCGACGCGTTCCTCCAGCGCCGCCACCGTCGGGTTGCTCAGCCGCGAATAGACGTTGCCGAAGGTCTGCAGGTTGAACAGGCTGGCCGCGTGGTCGGCGCTGTCGAAGACGAAGCTGGTGGTCTGGTAGATCGGCAGCGCGCGTGCGCCCACCGCCGCGTCGGGGACCTGGCCGGCGTGGATCGCCAGCGTCTCGGGTTGGAAGCGATGGTCGGCCATGTCAGACCGGGCGCCTGGCCGAGATGACGCGGGTGTCGACCCCCGCCCAGTGCAGCCCGCCGAACAGCCGCGCATGCTCGATCTTCACGCAGCGGTCCATCACCGAAGCCAGGCCTGCGGCACGCGCCAGCGTGTCGGCCTGGAGATTCTTCACGCCGATCTGCTGCCACAGGCACTTCGCGCCGATGGCCACGGCGGCCTCGGCGAACGGCAGCACGTCCTCGGTGCGACGGAACACGTCGACCATGTCCACCGCGAACGGAATGTCCTGCAGCGCGGCATAGCTGCGCTCGCCGAGGATGCTGTCGTAACGCGGGTTCACCGGCACGATGCGGTAGCCGTGCTGCTGCAGGTATTTGCCGACGAAGTTGCTCGGCCGGTGCCAGTCGGCCGACAGGCCGACGATGGCGATGGTGCGGCAGTCGCGCAGGATGCGGCGCAGCGTGTGGATGTCAGCGTGGTCCATCGGCGGCCGACGATAGCGCATCGGCGACGTGCGCCGCCCGCCTGACGCAGATCAAGAGGCCGTACCGCGCGCGGCGTTGGGATCCCGCATTGTTGTTCTATGATTGCGATGTATTCGTATTTGTATTCGCCTTCGCAACAAAATGAACAAACATCGCAGAGCCTCCTACGCTCACGGTTTCGTCCGCACCACCCCGCTTCGCAGCGCGCTGCGCGCCCTGACGTTGTCGCTGGCCGCCACGCCGCTGGCCTTCGCACAGACCGCCCCGACCGCCTCGACGCCCAAGCGCTACGACATCCCTGCCGGCACGCTCGACCAGGTGCTGAAGACCTATGCTGCGGCGGCCGGCGTGGC
The DNA here is from genome assembly GCA_035438245.1 of Rubrivivax sp. Taxonomy (GTDB): domain Bacteria; phylum Pseudomonadota; class Gammaproteobacteria; order Burkholderiales; family Burkholderiaceae_C; genus Rubrivivax. Next base: position 7,969 of record DAORHX010000046.1, on the reverse strand, counting down.
CGTGGCCGCCGACGAACGCCTGACCGGCAGCCGCACCAGCGCCGGCCTGAAGGGCAGCTACGGCGTCGGCGAGGGCCTCGCTGTCATGCTCGCCGGCACCGGGCTCGAAGCGGCCCCGCGCGGCAACGGCGGCTACGAACTGCGGGCCACCACCGTCGTCGCCGCAGCCGACACCCGCACCCCGGGCGAATCCTCGGCCGCCAGCGCCGATGCGGTGCTGGTCAGCGCCCAGGCCTTCAGCGATTCCACCGTCATCGTCAACCAGAAGCAGATCGCCGAGCAGGCGCCGCGCGACACGCGCGAGACGCTGCAGAACGAAACCGGCGTGGCGGTGGGCGGCGGCGGCAACGCCATCGCGCAGAAGGTCTACGCGCGCGAGATCGAGGACACGATGCTCAACGTCACGCTCGACGGCGTGCCGCAGGGCGGCAACGTGTTCCACCACCAGGGCCGCGTGCTGATCGACCCGGTGATGATGAAGCGCATCGAGGTCGACAAGGGTGGCACGCTGGCCAGCGTCGGCCCCGGCGGGCTGGCCGGCTCGGTGCGCATGACCACCAAGGATGCGCGCGACTTGCTGCTGCCCGGCCAGAGCTTCGGCGCAGTGGCGCTCGGCGGCGCCGAGAGCAACGACGGCTGGGAGGCCGGCGGCGCGCTCTACGGCAGCGCCGCCGACAACACCGTCGACTATGTCGCCTACCTGAAGCGCCGCGACACCGCCGACTACACCGACGGCCACGGCCAGGTGCAGAGCAATACCGCGTCCAAGCAGATCAGCGGTCTGGCCAAGGGCAACTGGCGCATCGCACCACTGCACCAGCTGTCGATCAGCTACCTGGGGCTGGAGGACGAAGGCGTGCGCTATCCGCGGCCGCACATGATCGGCTTCCCGGGCAGCAACGTGCCGATGCCGCAGTCGCTGGACCAGAGCACCTGGACCGCCGGCTGGCGCTACGACGGCGAGGGCAACCTGCCGGCGGCCGAGCTGGTGCTGTTCTCCGACGACGTGGAAAACAAGCGCACCAATGGCGGCAGCGTGCCGGTGTTCGGCAAGCCGCCCGGATATACCTTCGGCGAGAAGCTGGAAACGCTGGGCGCGAACCTGCTGCTGACCTCGATGGTCGGTGCGACACCGGTGCGCTACGGGTTGAACTACCAGGACCGCGAGGCCTCGGCCATCAACCCCACGCGCACCGGCTTCCAGGGCAACAGCAGCAAGGAGACGGCCGATGTGTTCGGCATCTTTGCCGAGACCAGCCTGCCCTTCGGCGGCATCTGGACGCTGGACCTGGGCGCGCGCTACGACTGGTACGGCTACGACGACAACCACGGCCAGTCCTACTCGAGCAACGGCCTGTCGCCCAATGCCAACCTCAGCGTCAAGCTGGCGCAGCCGCTGACGCTGTGGGCAGGGGTGTCGAGCACGCTGCGCGGCGTCGGGCCGAAGGAGATCTTCATGCTCGACAACGGCCCCGGGCCGTACATCTACCGCAACGCGCCCGACCTGGACCCCGAGCGCGCCAACAACTACGAGCTCGGCCTGCTCTACGACGACGGCACCTGGTCGCTCAAGGGCTCGGTGTTCCAGATGGTCATCGACGACTACCTGGGGCTGGTGTTCAACGGCGGGCCGCCGGCCAGCGCGATCCGCGAGAACGTCGGCAAGGTGCGCTCCAACGGCTTCGAGCTCGGCGGCGGCTGGCGCAACGGCCCGCTGCGCATCGACCTGTCGGTGGCCGACGCGCGGCCCAAGCTCAACGGTTACGACCTCGGCGATGGCGACTTCAGCCTGGGCACGACCATCGGCGTCACCTGGCTCACCGCCGTGCGCTACGAGATCCCCGAGTGGAACCTGGTGATGGGCTGGAACGGCCGCTTCGTGCAGGACGTGGAGTACACGCCCGCCGGCGCCACCGCACCCGCACGCAAGGCCGGCTACGGCGTCAACGACATCTACCTGAGCTGGCTGCCGACCGGCCAGGACACGGTGCGCGTGGGCTTCGGCGTGCGCAACCTGTTCAACCAGTTCTACTACGACCAGGCGTCCTACGGCTTCAGCACCGACCGCGGCATGTTCCTCGGTTACCCCGACCCCGGGCGCAACGTCTGGGTCAACGTGGCGTGGCGCTTCTGATGCGCGCCTGGCTGGCGGCGCTGCTGCTGCTCGGCGCGTGCCTGGCCCGCGCCGAGACCGTCACCGACCTGGCCGGCCGCAGCGTGGTGCTGCCGGCCAAGGTGCAGCGCATCGTGCTCGGCGAAGGCCGGCTGATCGCCGCGCTGGCCATCCTGGAGCGCGACCCGACGCCGCGCGTGGTCGGCATGATGGGCGAGTTCGAACGCTACGACCCGGGCGGCTACGCGCAGTACCAGGCCGCGCTGCCCGGCATCGTGCGCATCGCGCGGGTCGGCCGCGGCACCGGCGAGAGCTTCAGCCTCGAAGCCGCGCTGGCGCTGGCGCCGGACCTGGCGATCTTCAGTCTCGAAGGCCACGGCCCGGCGCCGAAGGACCGCGAGCTGATCGACCGCCTGGGCAAGGCCGGCGTGCCGGTGCTGTTCGTCGACTTCCGCAAGGAGCCGCTGCTGAACACGCCGCGCAGCATCACGCTGCTCGGCGCGGCATTGGGCAAACGCGCCGAGGCCGCGGCCTTCACCGACTTCTACGCCGCCGAGCTCAAGCGCGTCGCCGACCGGCTGCCGAAGGAAGGGGCCGCGCCGACGGTGTTCATCGAGAACCGCGTCGGCCTGTCGGCCGAATGCTGCGCGACGATGGCCAACGGCATGATGGGCCGCTTCGTCGACTTCGCCGGCGGGCGCAACATCGCCGCGGCGCTGATCCCCGGCAGCTACGGCACGCTGAGCCTGGAGTGGCTGCTGCGCAACCCGCCCGAGGTCTACATCGGCACCGCCATCGGCAGCACCCGCGCCGACGAGCCGCCGGGGCGCATCGTGCTCGGCAGCGGCGTCACGCCCGAGGCGGCGCGCGCCTCGCTGCAGCGCGCGCTGCAGCGCACCGGCATCGCCGAGCTGAAGGCGGTGCGCGACGGCCGCGCCTATGCCGTGTGGCACCACTTCTACAACTCGCCCTTCAACGTGGCGGCGGTGCAGGCGATGGCCAAGTGGCTGCACCCGCAGCGTTTTGCCGACCTCGACCCCGAGGCCACGCTGCGCACCGCCTATGCACGCTTCCAGCCCTTCGCGCTGCACGGCACCTACTGGGTCGGAGTCAAGTGATCCCCCCCGAAGCGCCTGCGGCGCTCCCCCCCAGGGGGGCGCCGCCAGCAGCCCGGCAAAGCCGGTTCCGCGGCGGCCGCTCGACGACCCCGGTGCTCGCGGCCTGCGCTTCGCTGCGCTGCCAGCCGTCGGTGGCATAGATGGTCACGACCACGCTGGCCGCCGACTACCGGCGCTTCACTCGGGCGCGCCTGCTGCTGCTGGGCGCGCTGGCCTTGGCGCTGGGGTTGTCCTTCGTTGCCGACGTCGCCACCGGGCCTTCGCCCTTCCCTGCCCGCGACCTGCTGCGCGGCCTGCTCGATCCGGCCAGCCTGGACCGGGCGCAGTCGGTGATCCTGTGGGACGTGCGCCTGCCCTATGCGGTGATGGCGCTGCTGGTCGGCGCCGCGCTGGGCCTGGCCAGCGCCGAGATGCAGACGGTGCTGAACAACCCGCTGGCCAGCCCGTTCACGCTCGGCGTCGCGGCGGCGGCGACCTTCGGCGCGTCGCTGGCCATCGTGCTCGGCTTCGGCGCCTGGGGCCTGGGCGCACACGTCGCCATCCCGCTGCTGGCCTTCGTCTTCGCCGCCGCCACCACGCTGCTCATCCAGCTGCTGGCGCGCACGCAGGGCGCGACGGTGGATACGGTGGTGCTGTTCGGCATCGCGCTGCTGTTCGCCTTCGAGGCGCTGGGCTGGCTGCTGCAGTTCATCGCCGACAGCGACGCGCTGCAGCAGATCGTCTTCTGGACCATGGGCAGCCTGGCGCGCGCCACCTGGCCGAAGATCGCCGTGGTGGCGCTGGTGCTGGCGGCGTCGCTGGCCGCGTCGTCGCGCCAGGTCTGGGCGCTGACCGCGCTGCGCGGCGGCGAGGAGCAGGCGCGCAGCATCGGCGTCGCGGTCGAGCGGCTGCGGCTGGTGGTGCTGCTGCGCGTCAGCCTGCTCGCCGCCACCGCGCTGGCCTTCGTCGGCACCATCGGCTTCGTCGGCCTGGTCGGGCCGCACATCGCGCGGCTGCTGCTCGGCGAGGATCATCGGCTGTTCCTTCCCGGCGCGGCGCTGGCCGGTGCGCTGATGCTGTCGCTGGCCTCGATCGCCAGCAAGACGATCGTGCCCGGCGTGGTGCTGCCGATCGGCATCGTCACCGCGCTGGTCGGCGTGCCGCTGTTCGTGCTGCTGGTGCTGGGCCGCAGGCGGCGCGTGTGAACGGCAGCGGCCTCGCCATCGCCGACTTCGCCGCCGGCTACGGCCGGCGCGAGGTGGTGCGCGACTTCGCGCTGCCGCCGCTGCCGCCGGGCACGCTGGCCGCGGTGGTCGGCGCCAACGCAGCCGGCAAGTCGACACTGCTCAAGGGCATTGCCGGGCTGTGCACGGCGCGCGGCAGCGTGCGCCTGGACGCCGAGGAGCTGACGCAGCTGAACTGCGCGCAGCGGCTGCAGCGTGTGGGCTACCTGCCGCAGCAGCTGCCGCAGGGCAGCTCGCTGGTGGTCTACGAGGCGCTGCTGGCCGCGCTGCTGGGCGGCACGCGCCAGCGTGTCAGCGCGGCGGCCGACGCCACCGCCGAGCGTGTGCTGAACGAGCTGGGCTTGCGCGCGCTGGCGCTGCGCCGGCTGGACGAACTGTCGGGCGGCCAGCGCCAGATGGTCGGCCTGGCGCAGGTGATGGTGCGCTCGCCGCGGCTGCTGCTGCTCGACGAGCCGACCAGCGCGCTCGACCTGCGCTGGCAGCTGCGCGTGCTGGGTACCGTGCGCGAGCTGACGCGACGTGCCGGCTGCATCGCGCTGGTGGCCATCCACGACCTGAATCTGGCGCTGCGCTACTGCGACCGCATCGTCGTGCTCGGCAGCGGCCGGCTGCTCGCCGCGGGCGAGCCGCAGGCCACGCTGGATGCGGCGCTGCTGGCGCGTGCCTACGGCGTGGCGGCGCGGGTCGAGCGCTGTTCGCTGGGCTTTCCGGTCGTGCTCGTCGACCATGCGATCGAAACGGAGAATCAACCATGATCAGCTGTGAAGGAGCGGTGGCCACGCCGCGTGCGCCGGAGCTGCTGCCGCGGCTGTGCCGGCATTTTGCGAAGAAGGTGCAGTCCAGCTGGGACGAGCGGCGCGGCGAGGTCGAATTCCCCTGGGGCCACTGCACGGTGCTGGCCGGCGACGAGCAGCTGTCGTTCCAGTGCCGGGCCGCCGACGAAGCGGCGCTGGCGCAGGTGCGCAACGTGCTCGATCTGCACGTGGGCATGTTCAGCCGCAAGGAGCCGCTGCGCATCGAGTGGCGCTGACGCGGCCTTGTCGTCGGCTGCCTTGCGCGCCGGCGCGTGATGCCGGCGCGCAAGGCTCGCGTTCGCGGGGCGGTCGCGCCCTCAGCCGAACCAGCTCACCTTGCCGGTGGCGACATCGTGCATCGCGTAGACGATCTTCAGCTTGCCCTCGCGCACCAGGCCGGCCAGCGTCTCGCTGCGGCCGCTCAGGTGCGCGGCGGCGTCCTTGGCATTCTGTTCGGCCACGCGCTGCACCAGCGCCTTGTCCTTGGACGACGGCACGCCCTTGTAGTCCAGCGCCTTCAACGATGGGCGGATCTGCTGCAGCACGCCGGTCAGGCTGCCCAGCTTGGCATCGTCGATCGCGCCCTTGACCGCGCCGCATTCGCTGTGTCCGAGCACGACGATCAGCTTGGCGCCGGCCAGCGCGGTGGCGAACTCCAGGCTGCCGACGATGTCGGGGCTGGCAATGTTGCCGGCCACGCGCGCGACGAACATGTCACCGATGTTCTGGTCGAACACCAGCTCCGGCGGCACGCGGCTGTCGATGCAGCCCAGCACGGCGGCAAAGGGGGCCTGCTGCGTCGCCGTGCTGCGCACCTGCTCGAGCAGGTCGCAGTGCAGCGCCTGGCCGGCGACGAAGCGCGCGTTGCCGTCCTTCAGCCGCTGCAGCGCCTCTTGCGGGCTCTTGGCCTGCTGCATGGTCGGGGTGAAGGCCACGCAGCGGTCCTTGGCCGCGGCGCCGGCGCTGGCGACCAGCCCCGCCAGCGCGGCGGCGCCGCGCAGTGTCTGACGTCGGTTCAGCATGTTGCGGTCTCCTCGTGCGATCGTTGGACGAGGCGGTGATTCTGATCGCTGCTGTGGAACACTGGCATCCCGCAGCAACGCAAGCCACCGTGACCACCCGCATCCTGCATCGCCAGTCGAGCCGCACGCCGCCCGTCGCCGTCGCCGGCGAAGGCATCCACCTGATCGACGCGCAGGGCCGCCGCTACCTCGACGCCTCGGGCGGCGCGGCCGTATCCTGCCTGGGCCACGGCCACCCCGAGGTGCTGGCTGCGATGCATGCGCAGCTCGACCATCTGGCCTATGCCCACACCAGCTTCTTCACCACCGACGTGGCCGAGGAACTGGCCGAGCTGCTGGTGCGCGGCGCGCCGGCCGGCATCAGCCACGCGTACTTCGTGTCCGGCGGCTCCGAGGCGATGGAAGCGGCGCTGAAGCTGGCGCGACAGTACTGCGTCGAGATCGGCCAGCCGCAACGCCGGCACTTCATCGCGCGCCGGCAGAGCTACCACGGCAACACGCTGGGTGCGCTGGCGGTCGGCGGCAACGCGTTGCGGCGCCGCCAGTTCGCGCCGCTGCTGATCGACGTGACCCACGTCGCGCCGTGCTACGAGTACCGCGACCGCCGGCCCGACGAGAGCGCCGAGGCCTACGGCCAGCGCCTGGTCGCGGAACTGGCCGCAGCCATCGACGAGCTCGGCGGCGAGAACGTCATCGCCTTCGTCGCCGAGACGGTGGGCGGCGCGACGCAAGGCGCAACCGTGCCGGCGCCGGGCTACCTGCGCGGCGTGCGCGAGCTGTGCAGCCGCCACGGCATCCTGCTGATCCTGGACGAGGTGATGTGCGGCATGGGCCGCTGCGGCAGCTTGCACGCCTGCGAGGCCGAAGGCGTGGTGCCCGAGCTGCTGGTGGTGGCCAAGGGCCTGGGCGGCGGCTACCAGCCGATCGGCGCGGTGCTGGCGCAAGCGCACATCGTCGACGCCATCGCCCGCGGCAGCGGCGCCTTCCAGCACGGCCACACCTACATCGGCCATGCGATGGCCTGCGCTGCCGCCCTGGCGGTGCAGCGGGTGATCGAGCGCGATGCCCTGGTCGAACGCGTGCAGCGCCAGGGGCTGGGCCTGCGCCAGCGGCTGCATGCGGCCTTCGACGCGCATCCGCAGGTCGGCGACATCCGCGGCCGCGGCTTGTTCCAGGCGGTCGAGCTGGTCGCCGATCGCGCCACCCGGACGCCCTTCGATGCGCGGCTGAAGCTGCATGCACGCGTCAAGGCACGCGCGATGGAGCACGGGCTGATGGTCTACCCGATGGGCGGCACGATCGACGGACAGCACGGCGACCACGTGCTGCTGGCGCCGCCGTTCATCGTCGACGATGCACAACTCGACGAGATCGTGCTGCGGCTGGCCCGCGCGCTGGACGCGGCGCTTGCGGACCTGCCGCGACCCGCTTGACGGTGGCCGGCATCACCCCGTCAGCGCCACCACCACCGCACTTTCGTCGAGCACGGCGCTGGCGCGGCTGCCGGCACGCAGCCGGTTGGGCCGCGTGGCGAAGCCCACCAGCTGCATCCCGCCCGCCAGCGTGACGCAAAGCTCGTCGCGCTGCACCCCGCGCGAGACGCGCAGCACGCGCCCGGCCACCAGGCGCACGCCCGCGCCATCGGCACAGGTAGGGCGCCGGGTAGGGCGAGAGTGTCGCTCTCCGGGGGAGCCGTACA
>DAORHX010000045.1:0-15401 GCA_035438245.1 Rubrivivax sp. | reverse complement strand
CCAGCGCACGCAGCGGCCCGGGCAGCGGCTCGTCCAGCATCGGCGCCAGCCGCGCACGCAAGGCCTCGCGGTCGGCCGCCCACAGCCGCACGCGAGCGGCGTCCTGCGGGTGCTCGCGCAGCCAGGCCTCGACCTGCTCGCGCTCCTCGGGCCGGGCGTCGAGTTCGCCGTCCACCCAGGCGCTGAGGCGTTCGTCGTCGATGGTGTGCGGGTCCATCGTCATACCACCCGCCGCAGTGTCGTGCCGGCCGGCTTGCAGTGGCCGTCGAGCAGCGTGCGCAACGTCGCGCGGGCGCGGCACACGCGCGACATCACGGTGCCCACCGGGATGTGCATCACCTCGGCCACCTCGGCATAGCTGAACTGCTCGACGCAGACCAGCAGCAGCGGCTCGCGCTGCTCGGGCGACAGCCGCGCCAGTGCGGCCAGCAGGTCCAGGCGCAGGCCGACATCGACGCCGGGGTCGCCGCCCAGGCTGTCCTGCGCGGCCTGCAGTTGCGCGGGATCGAAAGTCTGCATCCGGGCCTGCCTGCGCCGCATGTCCTGGTGCGCGTTGTGCGCGATGGACAGCAGCCATACCAGCATGTCGCGGCTCTGGTCGAACTGGTGCCAGTGTGTCAGCGCACGCTCCAGCGTGCTCTGCACCAGGTCGTCGGCCTGCGACTCTTCGAACACCAGCGAGCGCGCATAGCGCCGCAGCCGCGGCACGGCGCCGAGCAGCTGTTGGCGGAATGCGCTGGGAGCCGGGTTCACCTTCAAGCGTCTACGGGCGGTGTCGATCGATTATTCCCGCCGCCCTTGAAAGCGTCCGCCATGGGCCCACATGCCGGCGATGAGCACCACCTCCTCGCACGTGGTCTGCAGCCACTGCGGCGCGACCAACCGCATCCCCGCCGACCGCCTGGGCGACGACCCGAGCTGCGGCCGCTGCAGCCAGCCGCTGCTGGATGGACACCCGCTGGAGTTGAGCGACGCCGACTTCGAGCGTGTCGTCGAGGCCAGCGACCTGCCGGTGGTGGTGGACTTCTGGGCGCCGTGGTGCGGGCCGTGCCGGCAGATGGCGCCGCAGTTCGAGCAGGCCGCCGGCGCCTTGAAGGGCCGCGCGCTGCTGGTCAAGGTGAACAGCGACGACAACCCGCTCACCGCCTCGCGCTTCGGCATCCGCAGCATCCCCACCCTGGTCAAGCTGGACCACGGCCGCGAGGTGGCGCGTGTCGCCGGCGCGCGGCCAGCGGGGCAGATCGTGCAGTTCGCGGGCGGCTGAAGTCGCGGGCCGGCTTGGGGCCCGATGCCGCATCCCATTTTCGACGAATAGTGCGCAGTCATCGTGCCGCAGTCGCGGCTCGCTGACGTGTTCGCGGCCGATGATCGGCTCATCCGCGACCCTGCCCGCACGGGCCTGCCCTTGATGCTTGCCATGCTTCGTTCCGCTGCCGCCGTGTTGACGGCACTGATCCTTGTCGTCGGCTGCGGAGGCGGCGGCGAGGCCGATGCCGGCGGCTCGGCCGGCAGCCGGGTCGCGCCGTCGGTGACCTACGTGACGCCGGTGAGCGATGCCAAGCAAGTGGGCACGCAGACGCCGCTGACGGTCAGCTTCAGCAAGCCGATGAACGCGGGCTCGCTCGACACGGCGGTCGCGCTGGTGGACACGAACTCCGGCGCGACGGTGCCGCTGCAGGGGGTGAGCTACGACGCCACGAACCGGATCGCGACCTTCACGCCGCAACAGCCGCTGCAGCCCGATGGCAGCTACCGCGCCACCGTGTCGAGCACGGCCAGGGACAGCGACGGCAATGCGCTGGACAGCGCCTACTCGTGGGGCTTCGGCACCGCGGCTGGCCCCGACACCACGCCACCGAGCGTGAGCTCGCACGCGCCGGGCAGCGGCGCTTCCGGCGTGGCGTTGAATGCCGATGTCGCGATGTCGTTCAGCGAGCCGATGAACGTGGCCTCGCTGAACGACGCCTTCGTGCTGACGCGCGGCGGCGTGGCGGTGGCTGGACGGCTCGCCTACATCGGCCAGGCCGCGGTGTTCACTGCGGCCTCGCCGCTGGCACCGCAGGCCGAGTACGTGGCGACGCTGCGCCGCTCGGCCAGCGACCTGGCCGGCAACGGCATGAGCGCCGACCACGTGTGGACCTTCTCCACCGCCGCAGCGGCTGCGTCGGACACCACGCCGCCGCGCGTGCTCGCGGTGACGCCGGCCCCCGACCGCACCGGCGTGCCGCGCGACGCGACGCTGTCGGTGACCTTCGACGAGCCGATCTACCCGTTCATCTACGGCAAGATCGACGGCGCGGTGATCGCGGTCTCGATCGACTACAACACCCACACCGTCACCATGGCGCCGGGAGCGCCATTGCGCGCCGGCGGCGGCTACCAGGCCAGCGTGCGCGTCATGGATCTGGCCGGCAACCTGATGAGCGCGCCTTACGCCTGGAGCTTCGGCACCGCGCCGTAGCGATGCCGTCGGGGCCCGCGCCACGGGGTGCCGCGTCCGCGCCCAGGAGGATCGTGCCGTGCGCGCACGGCGTTGCGCCGCCCCGGCGGCTTGATCAGCCCTGCGCGCGACTGCGCGCCAGCTCCACGAACCAGTCCACGCAATCGGCATTGGCCATGGCGTCGCGCTTGAGCACGCTGTCGGCGGCGGCGCCCATCAGCAGCTTCTTCACCGGCAGCTCCATCTTCTTGCCCGACAGCGTGCGCGGGATCGCGCTGACCTGGTAGACGTCGTTGGGCACGTGGCGCGCCGACAGCGCCTCGCGGATCACGCTCTTGATGCGCCGGCTCAGCCCCTCGTCGAGCACGACGCCGTCGCGCAGCACGACGAACAGCGGCATCCAGCTCTCGCGGCCCAGGTATTCCAGGTCCACCACCAGGCTGTCCAGCACCTCGGGCAGCGCCTCGACCGCGCGGTACAGCTCGGCCGTGCCCATGCGGATGCCGTGGCGGTTGATGGTGGCGTCGCTGCGGCCGTAGATGATGGCGCCGCCGCGCGGCGTGATGCGAATCCAGTCGCCGTGGCGCCAGATGCCGGGGTACATGTCGAAGTAGCTGTCGTGGTAGCGCCGCCCATCGGTGTCGCCCCAGAAGAACAGCGGCATCGATGGCATCGGTTTCGTGCACACCAGTTCGCCGACCTCATCGATGAGCGGGCGGCCGACGCCGTTCGCGTCGGGTTCGGACCAGGCCTCGACGCTGGCGCCCAGGCAGCGGCATTGCATCTCGCCCTCGACCACCGGCTGCGTGATCAGCCCGCCGACGAAGGCGCCGGCGAAGTCGGTGCCGCCGCTGATCGGCGCGAGCCAGATGTCCTTGCCATCGACCTTGGGCAGCTTGTCCCAGATCCAGCGGTAGCAGTCCTCGGACAGCGGCGAGCCGGTGGAGCCCACCGCGCGCAGCGCCGACAGCTCGGCCACCGCCTGCGGCTCGACGCCGGCCTTCAGGCACGACGCGTAGAAGGCCGCGCCGGCGCCGAAGAAGCTGCAGCGCGCCAGCCCGGCAAAGCGCCACAGCGTGCTCCAGTCGTGCGCGCCGGACCCACCCGAGGGCCCGGCCGGGCTGCCGTCGAAGATGCAGATCGTGCTGCCGCCGAGCAGCGCGCCGACCTGGCTGTTCCACATGATCCAGCCGGTGCTGGAATACCAGTGGAAGCGGTCGCCATCGGTCGCGCTCGGGCCGACGTTGTTGTGCAGCGCGCCCATCTTCAGCGCCTCGATCATCACGCCGCCGTGGCCATGCACGATCGGCTTGGGCAGGCCGGTGGTGCCGCTGGAGTAGACCACCCACAGCGGGTGGTCGAAGGGCACGGGCGCCGGCTCGAACGGCGCGTGCTGCGCCAGCAGCGCGGCCAGGTCGTGGGCTTCGCGGCCCGGCGCGGCCAGGTCGGCGTCCAGCCCGAGGTTGCGCCACAGCACCGCGTGGCGCACGTTCGGCAACTCGGCCAGCACCTGCTGCAGCAGCTCGCGCCGGTCGTGTGCCTGGCCGGCATAGCGGTAGCCGTCGCAGGCGACCAGCACCTTCGGCTCGATCTGGCGGAAGCGGTCCAGCACCGCCACCGGCCCCATGTCCGGCGAGCACACCGACCAGATCGCGCCCAGGCTGGCCACGGCCAGGAACACGACGATGGTCTGCGGCACGTTGGGCAGCACCGAGCAGACGCGGTCGCCGCGCTGCACGCCCATGGCCTTCAACGCCGCGGCGCAGGACGCCACCTGGCGGCGCAGCTCGGGCCAGGACAGTTCCTGCAGCTCGCCGCGCGCCAGCATCGGCTCGTCGGCGAACACGATGGCCGGGTGGCCGGCCGCATGGCTGGCGTCGGCATGGCTCAGCAGGTGCTGCGCGTAGTTGAGCTGCGCGCCGGGGAACCAGCGCGCGCCCGGCATGGTCGGCTGCTCCAGCACCGCGCTGTAGGGCGTGGGCGACTGCATGCCGAAGTAGTCCCAGACCGAGGCCCAGAAGGCGTCGAGCTCGCTGACCGACCAGCGCCACAGCGCGTCGTAGCTGTCGAACGACAGGCCGCGGGTCTCGCGCAGCCAGCGCTGGTAGCGGGTGATGTGGGGCTCGTGCGGCATGCGATCGATGATGCCAGAGCCCGCTGCGGCCCTCAGGGTTTGAAGTCGCCGGCGAAGACGATGTCGAAGCTCTCCGGCTTCAGGTACTTGCGCAGCGCCGCGTTGACCTGCTCGGGCGTCAATGCGGCCAATGCCGCGTCGACCCTGGCCGAGATCTCGAAGGTGCGGCCCAGGTACAGGTTCGACGCCAGCTGCGACGCGAGCACATCGTCCTGCGCGCGCGACAGCCGGCGAAACGCGAGCAAGCCATCGCGCCCGGCCTGCAGTTCCTGCGCGCCGAAGCCGTCCTTCAGTGCGCTGGCCACTTCCTCGCGCAGCGCGGCCTCGACCTTGGCGCGGTTCTGCGGCGCGAAGATGGCGCTGGCCATCCAGCTGGAGTTCGGCTCGAAGTTGTTCCAGGCGATGTAGCTGCCGACGCTATAGGACAGGCCGTCGGTCTCGCGGATGCGCTTCCACAGCCGCGAACTGCCGCCGCTGCCGAGCAGGTGGTTGGCCAGGCTCAGGGCCGGATAGTCGGCGTCGGTGTCGGCCAGCGCGACCGGCTGGCGCACACGCAGGTCGGCGTTCTGCTTGTCCGGGGTCAGCAGCTGCAGCGTCTTGCCCTGGCCGGGCAGCAGCGGCTGCGGCACGCGCGTGAACGGCTCGCCGGCGTCCCAGTCGCCGAAGCCGGCCTGCAGCGCGCGTTGCAGCGCCGGCACGTCGATGTCGCCGGCGGCGCCGAACTGCGCGAAGCGTGCGCCGTAGAAGCGCGCATGGAACGCGCGCAGCTGCGGCAGCGTCAGCGCCTCGACGTCGGCAAGCTGCTCGTCGAAGCTGCGCGCATGGCGCACGTCGCCGCGCGGATACGGGTTGCCCAGGCGTGCCAGCGCGTTGCCGGCGACCGCGGCCGGCTCCTTGCGCGCCGCCTCGATGCGCGTGGTCGACTGCCGCTTGTATTCGTCGAAGGCCTCGGCCGGGAACGCCGGGCGGCGCAGCAGCTCGGCCACCAGCGTCACGGCGTCGGCCAGGTGCTCGCGGCGCGAGCTCAGCACGACGCTGACCACGCCGGTGCCGGACTGCACCGCCAGCGTCGTCTTCAGCGCATCGAGCCGGTCCTGCACCTGCTGGCGCGTCAGCGTCGCCGTGCCCTTGTCGAGCAGTCGCGCCACCGCGTCGGCCGTCGCCGCCTGGCCGGCCAGCGTCTTCTCGTCACCGAAGCGCAGGCTCAGCACCGCCTGCGCCGCGCCGCCGCGTGTCGGCTTGGACAGCACCGCGGCCTTCAAGCCGCCGAACTCGAAGCGCTGCGTGCGCGCGTCGATGTTCGCCGGCGTCGCGTCGAAGGCCTCGACCCGCGCCGCCGCGGCCTGCGGCCGGAAGCCCCGCAGCAACTGCGCGACATCGGCCTTGGCCGGCGCCGGCGCGCGCTGCGGCGCATCGGTCGGGATGTAGCTGCCGAGCGTGCGGTTCGACGGCCTCAGGTACGCGTCCGCGACACGCTGCACGTCGGCCAGCGTCACGCCGCGCACCTGGTCGCGCTCGAGGAAGAACAGCCGCCAGTCGCCGAGCGCGATCGCTTCGGACAGCGACAAGCCGACGTTCTCGGGGTCGGTGAAGTTCTGCTCCCAGCCGTTGAGCCACTGCGTGCGCGCGCGCTCCAGCTCTTCGGCGGTGACCGGCGTGCGCGCCAGCGACTCGGTGACGTCGAGCAGCACCTGCCGCGCCTTGTCGATGTCCTGGCCGGGGGCCTGCTCGGCGCCGACGAACAGCACCGCCGGGTCGGCCAGCGCCCAGGCGAAGGCGAAGGTGCTGGAGGCGAGCTGCTTCTCGGTCAGCTGCTTGTGCAGCCGCCCGGCCGGCGTGTCGCCGAGCACCAGCGCCAGCATCTCGACGGCGGCGAAGTCGGCGTGCGCGCCGGCGCTGACGTGGTAGCCGGCGACGAGCATCGGCGCGCCGCCGCTGCGCCGCAGCGTCACCTGGCGCTCGCCGTCCTGCGCCGGGTCCAGCGTGTACATCGCCGGCAGCGTGCGCTCGGGCCTGGGGATCGGGCCGAAGCTCTGCGCGACCCACTGCAGCACCTGCGCCGCATCGAACTTGCCGGAGACGATCAGCGTGGCGTTGTCGGGCTGGTAGTACAGCTTGTAGAACGCGCGCAGCCGCGGGATGTCGACGTTCTCGACGTCGCTGCGCGCGCCGATGACGGTGCGGCCGTAGGGGTGCCAGTCGTGCATCGCCGCCATCGTGCGCTGGATCAGGATGCGGCTGGGCTTGTTCTCGCCGCTTTCCATCTCGTTGCGCACCACCGTCATCTCGCTGTCGAGGTCGGCGCGCGCGATGTGGCTGTTGACCATCGCATCGGCCAGCCAGCCCAGGTACCACTGCAGGTTGTCGTCGTTGGCCGAGAAGCTGGCGGTGTAGTTGGTGCGGTCGAAGCTGGTGCTGCCGTTGGCCGCCAGCCCGCGCTTGGTGAACTCGGCCCACACCTGCGGGTGTTTGGGCGAACCCTTGAACAGCATGTGCTCGAGCAGATGCGCCATGCCGGTCTCGCCGACGTTCTCGTGGCGCGAGCCGACGCGGTAGGTCAGGTTGACGGTGGTCGTGGGCTTGGAGTCGTCCGGCACCAGCAGGACCTGCAGGCCGTTGGCGAGGCGGTATTCGTCGATGCCCTCGACCGAGCGCACCGCGCTGACGCCTTGCGGCAGGGTCTGCGCCCACGACGGCGCGAGCAGCATCAACGGGGCAAGACAAGGCGCCAGGCGGCGCAGCAGCTTCAGCATGGGGCGACGAACAGCAAGAGGATGACAGCCCCAGTCTAGGGGCAGCGGGTTAAGCAGGTGTTAGCGGCGGCGCAGCGGCGTCTACAGCTCGACGAAGCGGCGGATGAACTCGCGCTTGTCCTGCCCCAGGCCCTGCAGCTGCTCCAGGGTGACCCGGCCCTCGCGCACGAGCCGTCCGAACACGAAGAGCAGTTGCGAGTAGCGGAAGTCGTACTTGTCCTGGATCTCGCGCTGCGCCGCTTCGAGAAAGCTGCGCAGCGCCCACATCTCATCGGCGCAACGCAAGGCCGCCGCCCGGCGCTTGCATTCGGCCAGCGTCTGCGCCAGTTCCTGCTCGAGCGCGCTGTCGAACACGGCGTGTGCGAGCTTCTTCTCCGAGGGTGACCAGTGCGTGTGTTCCATGGCGGCTGTCTCCCGGGTCAGCAAATGGCGGCGCAAAGCCGCGGGTTCAGGCGCGCAAGGGATTCTCCACCCGCATCGCGCCGATGCGCGTTGGCCGCGGCCTGGCGCAGAGGCGCTGACCGTGCTCCATCCGCTGGGGGGCGAGGCGGCCAGCGCGTCATTGTTCACGCGGCGCGCCGTTGCACGGCTTGTCACGGCGGGCTCCCCCCTCGATGCGGTGATGCGCTGCGCGGCGCGTACACACACCATCGCGGCATCGTCTCTTCAGGAGCCTTGCATGTCGAGTCAGACCCTGACGCCCGTCGGCGACAACATCTTCCATAGCTCGGGGACGCCGCCGGTGGCGATTCCGCGCGGGCACGTTGGCGAGTTCGTCATCCCCGGCACCGGCAAGCGCGTGTGGTGGACCGGCCGCGTGGCCATCGGCCTGCGCTACCAGCCGCAGCGCTGCCTGGAGCCGCTGGCCCGCTCCTCGCTGTGGATCCAGGACCTGATGCTCGGCCGGTGCGCGAGCGGCGCCCGCTGACGCAGCCTCAGCGCCACGCCTCGCCGGTGACAAGTCGCCAGGCGTTGCCGTACGCAGCCAGGTGTCTGGCCCGCTCGGACAGCGAGCCAAGGATGAGCTTTCGCTGGACGTTGGCGACGTAGGCCGGTATGTGGTCCTCCACGGCGGGCCGGTAGTCGGACGCGGCCAGGAATCGTTCGGGGTACTTTTCCAGCACGTCGAGCCACTCCTTCCTGACCCGTCCATCCCAGCCAAAGAGCGTCGAGTCGCGATGGCCGGAAGGCCGGTAGACGAACCACGGTGGCGGCACTGCCAGGTCGAAATGCAGGCCGGGGAAACGCTCGATCAGGGACTGCACGTACTCTGGCGAGTACCTGGTCGTCCGCTGTGGATAGCGAATCATTCCGAGATGACACCAGATAGGGAGCGCCTTCGGATGCCTGGAGAGGACTCGCTCCAGCGCAGGCAGCAGCACGTCCTCGATCTCGTAGTGGATTTGAAACGCCACGCCAAACTGCGCGCTCAACCGAAACAGGGCCTCCCCCGCAGGGCCGTCGATCGGCACGGTGATGTCGCGATGAGCCATGCCAGCGGCTGCTTGCTCCGGCGACGGATAGTGCCGGAACTCATGCTCACCCATGAAGAAGTACAGGCCAGTCTCGAGATCCTGGCGCACCACTTCGAGAAACGCCAACGGGTTGTTCCACCAGCGCGCAAACTCCCCGCTGTTCGTGGCCGGAATGAAGTAGTCGGGGTGTTGGCGATGTAGCTCCACGGAGGTACGTCCGTTCGGCTCGGCGGCCACCGCAAAGGCGGTCTGCGCAATGTCCAGCTCGTCCATATAGGCCATCACGCGCGACAGGTTGGTACTGCCAGCCACAAAAGTCGCCTGCAGGTCCACGATCGGGGTTCGGTGACGCGCCAAGATCGACTCGATCCGGCGCCGCCACCCCGCGATGCTCTGCTGCCGCACCGCACCATCTGCCACCCGTGCTTCGGCATCTGGCAGGAAGGCACCCATTGCCCCTAGGGCAAGAAGGCTTCGTCTCGCCTGCTGCATGAGGTTCTACCTGCTGGACACAAGTGGGTCGGCAACTCAGCGCCCGCCCCGCGCCTGCATCGCGGCATCGATGTCCAGGTACTTCCAGAAGTCGCGCACGAACAGATTGCGGTCGAAGCCCAGCACCCACGGGTGCCACAGGTCGGTGGTGATGCGGTGCACGTGCACCTTGTAGGGCATGTAGGCGATCATCAGCTTCTTCGCCTGGTCGAGCAGCGCCTGGCGCTCGGGGCCGTCGGGCAGCCTGCGCTGGCGCTCGTACAGCTCGTCGAAGGCCTTCAGCTCGAAGCGCGCGTGGTTGGCCTGGCCCTTGTTCGGCCCGTAGCCCAGCGCCAGGAAGGTGTCGGCGTCGGGCTGGCCGGCGCTCCAGCCGACGCCCCACATCATCAGCTTGCCGGCGCGGCTGGCCTTCAGCTGCTCGGGCCACTTGGCGACCTTGAACTCGATGCGCAGCCCGAGCGCGTCCATGTTCTTCTGCCACAGCTCGCTCAGCTGGCGCGAGGTCTGGTCGGGCGAGGTCGCGTATTCCAGCTTCAGCGGCTGGCCGTCGGGCTGTTCGCGCCAGCCGTCGCCGTCGCGGTCGACGTAGCCGTACAGGTCGAGCAGCGCCTTGGCGCGCGCCAGGTTGTGCTCGCCCATCTCGCTCTTGAAGGCCGCGTCGTAACCCCAGGTGCCGGGCGCGATCGGCGACTGCGCGGGCACCGCCTGGCCGCGGCGCACCAGCGCAATCTCGCGCTCGACGTCCACCGCCAGCGCGATGGCGCGGCGCAGCGCCACCTTCTGCGCCGCGTTGCCGCCGACCAGCGGGTGCTCCATGCCGAAGTAGGTGACGGCCACGTCGGCCCTCGGCACGCGCAACATGCCGATGCCGCGCCTGGCCAGGTTCGGCGCGAGCTGGTTGTTGGGGATGGCGATGTTGGCGAACTCGCCGGGCACGCCTTCCAGGATGTCCTGCTCGCCGTTCAGGAACGACAGCCAGCGCGGCTGCGCTTCCTCGATCACCGCGATCTGCACCTCGTCGACCATCGGCAGGCGCCGGCCCTTGAACTGCTGCGCGATGGCCTGCAGCCGCGCGTCGTCGGCCGGCGGATGTTCGTCGTACAGCACCTCGCGGTAGTTGGGGTTCTTCTGCAACGTCATGCGCGAGCTGCGCTTCCATTGCGCCAGCCGGTACGGCCCGGTGCCCACCGGGTGCTCGCCGACCTTGTCGCCATAGGCCTCGACCACCTCGCGCGCCAGCGCGCCGGTGAAGGAGCCGTCGGCCAGGTTGTAGAGGAAACGCGGGCTCGGCTCGGCCAGCACGATGCGCAGCGTGTAGCGGTCCAGCGCGCGCAGGCCTTCGACTTCGGTGTCGTAGTCGAAGGGCTGCTTCTGCTCGAGCGCGCGCTTGCGCAGCTCGCTCAGGCCCAGGATCTTCGCGCCCTCCAGGATGTAGAGGTTGCCGCTCTTCCAGCGCGGGTCGTAGTGGCGCTTGATCGAATACACGTAGTCGGCGGCGGTGAGTTCGCGCATCCGTCCGCCGAAGGCCGGGTCGTCGTCGAACAGGATGCCGGGCTGGATGCGCAGCGTGAAAGTGCGGTAGTCGGCCGACACTTCGGGCATCGCCGCGGCCGTGTTCGGCCGCAGCGTGAAGGGCCGCGCCATGAAGGCGAATTCCAGCGGCGCGTCGAAGATGCCGGCGGCCACGGTGCGCGAATACAGGTCGCTGATCTGCGCCGGGTCGAAGCTGGTTTCGGCGATGGGGAAGGCATAACGCAAGGTCTTCGGCAGCGTCTTCGTCTGCGCGGCGGCGCCGCTCAGCAGCGCCGCGGCCAGCAGCAGGCCGCACAGGGTTCGCATCATGGTGCGAGCCTACACTGCCGCCCCTATGACCGCCTACCTGCTCCGGCGCCTGTGGCAGATGGTGCCGACGCTCGTCGGCGTGGTGCTGCTGGTGTTCGCGCTGTTCAAGGTCTTCGGCGGTGACCCGGCCGAGGTGCTGGGCGGGCTGAACGCCACGCCGCAGCAGATCGAGGCGATCCGCAGCCAGCTCGGCCTGGACCGCCCATGGTGGGCACAGCTGTGGATCTTCGTGCAGCAGATCGCCAGCTTCGACTGGGGCAAGAGCTGGGCGACCAACGAATCGGTGGCGCAACTGTTCGCCACGCGGCTGCCGGCCACGCTGACGGTGATGCTGCCGATCCTGCTGCTGGACACGCTGCTGGCGGTGCCGATCGCGCTGGCGGTGGCCACCGTGCGCGGCTCGCTGACCGATCGCCTGATCATGATCGTCACCACGGTGGCGCTGTCGATCAGCTTCCTCGTCTACATCATCGTCGGCCAGTACCTGTTCGGCTTCCAGCTCGGCTGGTTCCCGGTGCAGGGCTGGAGCGACAGCCTGTGGACCAACCTGACGGTCTATGCGCCGCTGCCGGTGCTGCTGGCGGTGCTGGTCGGGCTGGCGCCGCAGACGCGGCTGTACCGCAGCTTCTTCCTCGACGAGATCGGCCAGGACTACGTGCGCACCGCGCGCGCCAAGGGCATGAGCGAGCGCGTGGTGCTGCTGCGCCACGTGCTGCGCAACGCGCTGATCCCGATCCTGACCAACATCGGCCTGGCGCTGCCGGGCATCTTCGTCGGCAGGTTCCTGATCGAGGTGTTCTTCTCGATCCCCGGCCTGGGCCGCGAGGTGCTGCTGGCGGTGAACCGCAGCGACTACCCGGTGATCCAGGCGGTGACGGTCTACGTCGCGCTGCTGACGATGGCCATCAACCTGCTCACCGACCTGCTCTACCAGTGGGCCGATCCGCGGGTGGAGCTGAAGTGAGCGCGGTGCTCGCCGACGAGCGCGCGGCCGCCGCACCATCGCAGGGGGTGTGGGCCGCTGCCTGGCGGCGCTTGCGCGGCGACCGCGTCGGCATGGCCAGCCTGGGCGTGGTGCTGGCCTTCGTGCTGCTCATCGCCGCCTCGGCGCTGGGCTGGGTGGCCGGCGACTGGCAGCACGAGATCGGCGTGCCCAGCGCGCCGCCGGCCTTCGTCGGCGCGCGGCCGGCCGCGGGCGCGGGCGCGGTGGAACAACCGCAGGGCCCAAACGCCGACCTGTCCGACGTCGACCCGCTGGCGCCGCGCTACGACGAATGGGACGAACGCGCGGCGCAGTTCCGCGCGGTCGAGGTGCACAAGCGGCAGACGCTGCCGCTGGGCGCCGACCGGCTGGGCCGCGACGTGCTGGCCAAGGCGGTGAAGGGCAGCGAAGTCTCGGTCTTCGTCGGCCTGATGGCGGCGCTGGTGGCCACCGGCATCGGCACGCTGCTCGGCGCCTGTGCCGGCTTCTTCGGCGGCCGCGTCGGCGATGCGCTGGAATGGCTGTACAACGTCTTCACCTCGATCCCCGGCATCCTGCTGATCTTCGCCTTTGCCGCGGTGCTGGGCCGCGGCGTCGGCACGGTGGTGCTGATCCTCGGCCTGACCGGCTGGACCGGCGTGTACCGGCTGCTGCGCGCCGAGTTCATCAAACACGCGGTGCGCGACTACGTGCGCGCGGCGCAGGCCATCGGCGCCAGCGCCGCCAGCCGCATGTTCCGCCACATCCTGCCCAACGTCAGCCACGTGATCCTGGTGCAGCTGTCGATCCTGGTGGTGGGCTTCATCAAGTACGAGGTGATCCTGTCGTACCTGGGCCTGGGCGTGCCGGTCGATCAGGTGAGCTGGGGCACGATGCTGGCCGAGGCGCAGAGCGAGCTGCTGCTCGGCCACTGGTGGCAGCTGGCCGCGGCCACGCTGTTCATGGCGCTGTTCGTCACCGCGTTCTCGCTGATGACCGATGCGCTGCGCGATGCGCTGGATCCGAAGTTGCGGGGGCTGGAGTGACGCGGGCACCAGGGCCTGTGGCATGCTCTGGCCCGAAGAGGTGTCGCATGCCCATTCCACTCGACGTCCTGGAGGCTGAAGCGTTGAGCCTGCCGCAGGCCGACCGCTCGCGGCTCATCGACCGCCTGATCGCCAGCCTCGAGAAGGACCCCGAATGGGAAGCGGAGTGGTCCACCGAGGCGGACCGCCGCGAAGAGCGCATCGCCCGCGGAGAGTCGAGCTGGACGCCGGGTCACGAGGCTGTCGCAAGAATCCGCGCCAAGTTGGCGTGAACTACTTCCTCACGCCGGAAGCTGAAGCCGAGTTGGCGCAGGCCGCCGCCTTCTATGCCGCGAACGTCAGCCTGAACGTCGCACGCAACTTCCTGGCCCGGTTCGAGGAGAAGGTGCGCCTGCTGGCCGAGTTGCCAGGCATCGGGACGCCCACCACGAAGGGAAGGCGATTGTTCCCGATCGGACGCTATCCGTATTCGCTGCTCTATCGCGTCGACGATGGCGTGGTCCGCATCAGCGCCATCGCGGCCCATGCGCGACGCCCGCAGTACTGGCCAGAACGAAAGCCATAGCCGTTGCCCACCCCTGTGCTTTCGGTCCAGGATCTGCGCGTCGCCTTCCGCACGGGCAAGGTGGATGGCGCGGAGCAGCGCACGCAGGCCGTGGGGCGCGACGGTTGCGGCGTCGGCTTCGACATCGCCCAGAACACCACGGTCGCGCTGGTCGGCGAGTCGGGCTCCGGCAAGAGCGTGACGGCGATGTCGATCGTCGGCCTGCTGCCCGACAACGCCGAGCGCAGCGGCCGCATCCTCTACCAGGGCCAGGATCTGCTGCGGGCCACGAAGGCGCAGCTGCGTGCGCTGCGCGGCCGCGACATCGCCTGCGTGTTCCAGGACCCGATGTCGTCGCTGAACCCGGTGCTGAGCGTCGGCCTGCAGCTCAGCGAGCCGCTGCGCGCGCACCTGGGCCTGAGCGCACGCCAGGCGCGGGCCCGTGCCGAGGAGCTGCTGGCCGAGGTCGGCTTGCCCGAGCCGCGGCGCCGCCTCGACGCCTATGCGCACCAGCTCTCCGGCGGCCAGCAGCAGCGCGTGATGATCGCCATGGCGCTGGCCTGTGAGCCGAAGCTGCTGATCGCCGACGAGCCGACCACGGCGCTGGACGTGACCATCCAGCGCCAGATCCTGGAGCTGCTGGCGGTGCTGAAGTCGCGCCACCGCATGAGCCTGCTGTTCATCAGCCACGACCTGGGGCTGGTCGGCGAGATCGCCGACGAGGTGGTGGTGATGCGCCACGGCCAGGTGCGCGAGCGCGGCCCGGCGGCGCAGGTCTTCGCATCCCCGCGCGACGCCTACACGCGCGCACTGCTGGCCTGCCGGCCGACGCTGGAGGGCCCGTTGCCGGCGCGGCTGCCGGTGATCGACGGGCCGGCCGCGACGGCGACGCCGTCCGCGCCCAAGGACGCGCAGGCGCCGGTGGTGCTGGAGGTGCGCGCGCTGGCCAAGTCCTTCTGGCTGCGCCAGGGGCTGTTCGGCCGGCGCGAGTTCAAGGCAGTGCAGGGTGTCAGCTTCCAGCTGCGGCGCGGCCACACGCTGGGCGTGGTCGGCGAATCGGGCTCGGGCAAGACGACGCTGGGGCTGACGCTGCTGCGCCTGCTCGAACCCAGCGGCGGCGAGGTGTGCTTCGACGGCCGCCGCCTGGACACACTGGACGAGCGCAGCCTGCGCCGGCACCTCCAGATCGTCTTCCAGAACCCCTATGCGGCGCTGAACCCGCGCTTCACCGTCGGCCAGACGCTGCTCGAACCGATGGCGATCCACGGCCTCGGCGCCGGCCGCGCCGAGCGCGAGCAGCGCGCGCGCACGCTGCTGCACAAGGTGGGCCTGGACGCCGGCGCCTTCGCCAAGTACCCGCACGAGTTCTCCGGCGGCCAGCGCCAGCGCATCGCCATCGCCCGCTGCCTGAGCCTGCAGCCGCAGGTGCTGGTGCTGGACGAGGCGGTGTCGGCGCTGGACGTGTCGGTGCAGGCGCAGGTGCTGAACCTGCTGCGCGACCTGCAGGACGAGTTCGGCCTGGCCTACGTCTTCATCAGCCACGACCTGGGCGTGGTGCGCTTCATCGCCGACGAGGTGCTGGTGATGAAGGACGGCGCCGTCGTCGAGCAGGCCGGGTCGGCCCAGCTGCTGGCCGCACCCGCCGCGGCCTACACGCGCAAGCTGCTGGCCGCCGTGCCGCGCGGCTGGCAGGCGCCGCCCGCGGCTTGACGCG
>DAORHX010000044.1:0-15433 GCA_035438245.1 Rubrivivax sp. | reverse complement strand
ACTACCCCAACCTGAAGGCCAACCAGGGCTTCCAGGACCTGCGCGTGCAGCTCGAGGGCACCGAGAACCGCATCACCGTGGCGCGCGGCCGCTACGTCAAGGCGGTACAGGACTACAACGTCGCGGTTCGCAGCTT
The DNA here is from genome assembly GCA_035438245.1 of Rubrivivax sp. Lineage (GTDB taxonomy): Bacteria > Pseudomonadota > Gammaproteobacteria > Burkholderiales > Burkholderiaceae_C > Rubrivivax. The sequence goes on along the minus strand of DAORHX010000044.1, from coordinate 15,297 downwards.
CCCGAGCAACCTGACGGCGATGGTGTTCGGCTACGGTGTCAAGGCGAATTTCACCGTCACCGACGAGGCTGCGCTCGCCGTGCCGCCGAAGGTCGATCTCGGCGGCATCGGCGCCTCGGGTGCCAAGAAGTGACAGCAGCCCGCGTCCCGGTCGGACGCTTCCTGCGCTGGCTAGCCGTCCTCTGGCTCCTGTGCTGGGCCGCACTGGGCGCCGCGCAGGAACTCGTCCCGGTGCCGCCTCTGCAAGGCCGGGTGACCGACCTGACCGGCACGCTGACGGCACAGCAGAGCGCCACGCTCGAGCAGTCGCTGCGCGCGTTCGAGGAGCGCAAGGGCACGCAAATCGCGGTGCTGATCGTGCCGACAACGCAGCCGGAGGCGATCGAACCCTACGCGCTGCGTGTGGTCGAGCAATGGAAGCTGGGGCGCCGCAAGGTCGACGACGGCGCGCTGCTGCTCGTTGCGAAGGACGACCGCGCCGTACGGATCGAGGTCGGCTACGGGATCGAAGGCGCACTGAACGACGCGACAGCGGCGCGGGTCATTGCGGAGGTCATCACGCCGCGCTTCCGGCAGGGCGACTTCTATGGGGGCCTCACTGCAGGGCTGGATCAGATCGTGCGCGTCCTAGATGGCGAGGCCCTGCCACCGCCAACGCGGCGCGGCTCGGCAGCCGCTGACAACGGCCTGGGGCAAAACTGGCCGGTGCTGTTCATCGTCGCGCTGGTGCTCGGTGGCGTGTTGCGGCAGGTGCTCGGTCGCGTGCCCGGGGCACTGGTGGTCGGCGGCGTGCTCGGCGTCGTCGCCTGGTTCGCGCTCGGCACCCTGGCCGTCGCGGCCACCGCGGGTCTGACCGGCTTCTTCGTCACACTGCTGGGCATCGGCATGGGTGGCCACGGCGGCATGCACGGGCACGGCGGGCGTCGGGGCGGTGGCTTCGGCGGAGGCGGCGGGTTCGGCGGCGGCGGCGGCGGTTTTGGCGGGGGCGGTGCCTCCGGCAGGTGGTGACCATGGAACTCGCAAGACTCCTTCGCCACCTCGCGATGACCTCGGCGCGCGTGCGCCGTGCCTTCCCTGCCTCCGCGCTGCGGTCGATCGAGCAGGCGATCGCCGCGAGCGAGGCCACCCATGCGGGAGAGATCCGGTTCGTCGTCGAAGGCGCGCTCGACGGCCTGCCGCTGCTGCGCGGCCAGACGGCGCGCGAACGCGCCATCGAACTCTTCGCGCGACTGCACGTCTGGGACACCGAACACAACACCGGCGTGCTGATCTACGTGCTGCTGGCGGACCGGCGCGTCGAGATCGTCGCCGACCGAGGCATCCATGCCAGGGCCGGTGCCGAGGCCTGGTCTGCGATCTGCCGCGGCATGGAAACGCACTTCGGTGCCGGCGACTTCGGCCGCGGCGCCGCCCACGGCATCGAGGCCGTCACGCAGCTGGTGACACGCCATTTCCCGGTTGCGCCCGGCGACAACAACGAGTTGCCCGACGCACCGCTCCTGCTCTGAACACACACCACAAGAGGACTCCATGCAACTGCAATTCCTCGGCGCCACCGGCACCGTCACCGGCTCGAAATACCTGCTGCACCACGAGGGCGCGACGCTGCTCGTCGACTGCGGCCTGTTCCAGGGCTACAAGCAACTGCGGTTGCGCAACTGGGCACCGATGCCCGTGCCGGCCGCCGGCATCGACGCGATCGTGCTGACGCACGCCCACATCGACCACAGCGGCTACGTCCCGCTGCTCGCGCGGCAGGGCTTCAAGGGCAAGGTCTACTGCTCGGAAGCGACCTACGAGCTCTGTCGCATCCTGCTGCCCGACAGCGGCCACCTGCAGGAGGAGGAAGCCGAGTACGCCAACCGGCGCGGCTACTCCAAGCACAAGCCGGCGCTGCCGCTGTACACCCGCGAGGACGCCGAGCGCTGCCTGAAGCAGTTCGTCCCCCGGCCCTACGGCAGCCCGTGGAGCCCCGCTCCCGGCCTGCAGGCGCGCATGGATCCGTCGGGGCACATGCTGGGCTCCGCCTTCGTGAAGATCGACGACGGCCGGCGGTCGATCCTTTTCTCCGGCGACATCGGGCGCCCGAACGACCTGGTGCTGGCCGCGCCGGCACGCGTCCCGGGTGCCGACTACGCCGTGGTCGAGTCGACCTACGGCTACCGCCAGCATGAGGCGAGCGATCCGCTGCTCAAGCTCGGCGAGGTGATCAACCGCACGGCCGCTCGCGGCGGTGTCGTCGTGATCCCGGCCTTTGCCGTGGGCCGCGCACAGAACCTGATGTACTGCATCCACCTGCTCAAGGAGCGCGGCGTCATCCACCATCTGCCGGTCTACCTCGACAGCCCCATGGCCACCGACGCGACGCGGATCTACCACGCGCACCGCGGCGAGCACCGGCTGAGCCCCGAGCAGTGCGAGGCAATGTGCCATGCGGCGACGATCGTCAACAAGCCCGACGACTCGCGTGCGCTGAGCGCGCGGCGCGGGCCGATGGTCATCATCTCGGCCAGCGGCATGGCCACGGGCGGGCGGGTCGTCCACCACCTGAAGGCCTTCGCGCCCGATCGCCGCAACACGATCCTGTTCGCCGGCTACCAGGCCGGCGGCACGCGGGGCGCGGCCATCCTGCAGGGCGCCACCTCGGTGCGCATCCATGGCGAGGAGGTGCCCATCCACGCCGAGGTGGCGGCGCTGGACAGCCTGTCCGCGCATGCCGACGCCGGCGAGATCCTGCAGTGGCTGCGCGGCTTCGACGCGCCACCGACGCAGACCTTCATCACGCACGGCGAACCGGCGGCGGCCGACGCGATGCGATCGCGCATCGAGCATGAACTGGGCTGGCCCTGCCGCGTGCCCGACTACCTGGAAACGGTGGAACTGGCATGAGTGCGGACATCGGCCCGGACAAGGACTCGGAGCCCACGCACGATGACAGTGCCGACAACACGCTGCGCGCCTGGCGCACCGGCATCGACACCTACCAGGAGCCGGTCGTCTACATGCGGCGCGATTGCGCCGTCTGCCGCTCCGAGGGCTTCACGACCCAGGCGCGCGTCCGGCTCACTGCCGGCTCCGGAAGCATCGTGGCCACGCTCTGTGTCGTGGATGGGCCCTGGCTCGGGCACGGCATTGCGGGTCTGTCCGAGGCGGCCTGGAGGGCGCTGCATCCCCAGCCGGGCCAGTGGCTCACCGTCAGCCACGCGCCAGTACTCGACTCGCTCAGTCATGTGCGCGCGAAGGTCTACGGCCGCCGCCTCGATGCCGGCGCGTTTCGTGCCGTCATCGGCGACATCGCCGCCGGCCGCTACTCCGACCTGCACCTGGCCACCTTCATCACCGCGTGCGCTGGTGACCACCTGGACCTCGACGAAACCGTCTCACTGACGCAGGCGATGATCGACGTGGGTGAGCGGCTGGACTGGGGCCGCGACATGGTCGTCGACAAGCACTGCGTCGGCGGCCTGCCGGGCAACCGCACGACGCTTCTCGTCGTACCGATTGTCGCGGCCTGCGGGCTGACGATGCCCAAGACCTCGTCGCGCGCGATCACCTCCCCCGCCGGCACGGCCGACACGATGGAGGTGCTGGCCCCGGTCGATCTCGACATCGCTGCAATGCGTCGCACCGTGGAGCGCACCGGCGCCTGCATCGTCTGGGGAGGTTCGGTTCGCCTGAGCCCGGCCGACGACATCCTGATCCGCGTCGAGCGTCCGCTCGATCTCGACAGCGAGGGACAGCTGGTCGCCTCCGTGCTGTCCAAGAAGGCGGCGGCTGGCTCGACGCACGTGCTCATCGACCTGCCGGTGGGGCCGACAGCCAAGGTCCGCAGCACCGAGGCTGCGCAGGCGCTCGGGCGCCGCCTCGTCGAGGTCGGGCGATCGATCGGATTGCAGGTGGCACTGCGCGTCACCGACGGCCTGCAGCCGGTAGGACGCGGGATCGGCCCGGCGCTGGAGGCGCGCGACGTGCTGGCCGTGCTGCGCCGACAGGCAGACGCCCCGGACGATCTGAGGCAGCGCGCGCTGCGTCTGGCCGGAGACATCCTCGAACTGGGCGGCGCCGCCGCGGCGGGTTCTGGCCTGCGCCTGGCGACCGAGGTCCTCGCCGACGGACGGGCCTGGGCAAAGTTCGCCGCCATCTGCGAAGCCCAGGGAGGCCTGCGCGAAATGCCGGTCGCGTCGCACCGCCGGGTCGTTGAAGCGCCATCGGCGGGCCGCGTCACGTCGATCGACAACCGGGTTCTCTCGCGGGCTGCCAAGCTCGCTGGCGCCCCGAACGCACCGGCGGCAGGCGTCGACGTGCACGTCCGCCTCGGCGACATCGTGCGAGCCGGGCAGCCGCTATTCACGCTCCATGCGCAGGCGCCAGGCGAACTGGCCTACGCGCGGCAGTACGTCGAAGGCCGTCCACCCATCTTCCAGATCTCGGAGGCGTCTTGAGACCGATCGTCTTTCATCTGCCCGGCGACGAGGGCTTCGCTGATCGGCTGGTGCGTGCGCTGCAGGCCGAGCGTGCCGCATTGGAGCTGCACCGCTTTCCGGACGGCGAATCGCTGGTCCGCCTGGACGCCGACGTGACGGGCCGCACCGTGGTGCTCACATGCTCTCTTGCACGGCCCGACGAGAAAACCCTGCCGCTGCTGTTCGCGGCGGATGCGGCCCGCGACCTCGGCGCGGCGAAGGTCCTGCTCGCGGCGCCCTACCTCGCCTACCTGCGGCAGGACCGGCGCTTCCATGCCGGTGAGGCGGTGACTTCGAGAAGCTATGCGGCGCTGCTGTCGACCGCATTCGACGCCCTCGTGACGGCCGATCCGCATCTGCATCGCTACCGCGCGCTCGACGAGATCTACAGCATCCCGACACGGGTCGTGCACACGGCACCGCTGATCGCCCGCTGGGTGGCAGCACAGGTGCAACATCCGCTGCTGATCGGCCCCGACTCGGAGAGCGAGCAATGGGTCTCGGAGGTCGCCGCTGCCGCCGGCGCGCCTTGGACCGTGCTGCAGAAGATCCGCCGTGGTGACCGCGATGTCGAGGTCAGCCTGCCGGACGTCTCGGCCTGGGGCGGCCGCCAGCCGGTGCTGGTCGACGACATCGTCTCGAGTGCGCGCACCATGATCCAGGCCGTGGCCAGCGTGCGCCGCGTCGGCCTGCCGGCGCCGCTGTGCATCGGCGTGCACGCGCTGTTCGCGTCGGGCGCATACGAGGAGTTGCTCGCCAGCGGGCCAGCCCGCGTGCTTACCTGCGACACGGTACCGCACGCCTCGAACGAGATCAGTGTCGTCGAACCGATGGCGCGCGCCCTGGAGGAATTGGTGGAGGGAACCGGACCATGAACAACAATCGACCATCCTTTGTCTGGCGGCTGTGGCTGCTCATCGCGCAGGTGATCGCGGTGACGGCCGGGTTGCTGATCGCCTGGAAGGCGTTCGGGCCCGAATCCGTCGCGCCGGCCCGCACCGACGTCGTGGCGGTGCGCGAGGCGCCCCATGCTGATGCGGCCGCGTCGGCTCCGAACGGCAAGTCAGTCGCGACCCGCCTCGAGGCGGGTTTCCGCGCCGCGGCCGCGAAGGCCTCGGCATCGGTGGTCAACATCTACACGCGCAAGGCACCGCCGCGGCAGCTGCCCGGATGGCTGAGGCCCTACGGGGGGTCAGACGAAGAAGCCGCCCAGGGGCAATCCAGCCTCGGGTCGGGCGTGATCGTCGCCGCACAAGGTTTCATTCTGACCAACAACCACGTCGTCGAAGGCGCCGACGAGATCGCAGTGATGCTGCCCGGCGGCAAAGTGGCCGAGGCGCGCGTCGTCGGCACCGATCCCGAGACCGACCTCGCGGTGCTGCGCGTCGAGGCCAAAGGTCTGCAACCCATCACTTTCGCCGATCCGGCCTCGGTTCAGATCGGCGACATCGTGCTGGCCGTCGGTGACCCGTTCGGCGTCGGCCAGACGGTGACGCAGGGCATCGTCAGTGCCACGGGCCGCAATCGGCTCGGGATCAACACCTTCGAGAACTTCATCCAGACCGACGCGGCGATCAATCCTGGCAATTCCGGCGGTGCGCTGGTCGACACGTCCGGCCACCTGGTGGGCATCAACACGGCGATCTACTCCCGCAGCGGTGGCTCGCAAGGCATCGGCTTTGCGATCCCGGTGAGTCTTGCGCGTCAGGTGATGGAACAGATCATCGCCACCGGCCGTGTCAGCCGCGGCTGGCTCGGCGTGAGCGCTCGCGACGTCGTCCACGAGACGACCGGCGCCGCAGCCGGCGCCGCGCTCGTCGCCGTGCAGCGCGGCGGCCCTGCCGAACGCGCCGGACTGCGCGCCGGCGACACCGTCGTCTCGATCAACGGCAAAGAGATCGGCGACACGGCGGCGCTGATCAACGAGACGGCCGCGCTGAGCCCGGGCACGAAGGCGCAGTTCAAGGTGCTGCGCGGGCGCGAGACGACTTCGCTGGCGGTCGAGCTGGGGCAGCGCCCCATCACTCGCAAGCCGTGATGCGGACCCGCCATGCTGCGCAATTCAATCGAATCCGGGCTGATGCGCGCGCTCGTGCGCCGTGCCGACACGCGCGCATTCCCGATGGTGGTCGGCGGCGTCGCGGCCGCGGCGACACTGTCGATGTCAGTGCCATTCGCGACCCTGCTGGTGGCTGCGGTGCTGATGGCACCGCGCCGCTGGGTCGCGATCTCGCTCTGGTCGAGCCTGGGCGCGGCACTTGGCGCGGCGGTGCTGTACCTGATCTTCCATCACCTCGGATGGGCCAAGTTGTTCGCGGCCTACCCCGACGTCGTGCGATCAATCGCCTGGCGCGACGCCACCCGGTGGCTGGCCCAGTATGGCGTCGTAGCCCTGCTGGTCATCGCGGCGACGCCGCTGCCGCTGACACCCGCGCTGATGTTCGCTGCGATATCCCGGCTGCCTGTCACCGAAGTGGTCCTGGCACTGTGGACGGGCAAGCTGGTGAAGTACCTCGTCTACGCCTGGCTGGCGTCGACGTTCCCAACGCGTTGGATCACCCGCGCTCATCTCCGGCTCATGACGCTCAACGCGGTGCTTGGCCGGGCGGGAAAGGTCCAGGCGCGATCCAGGCCGCCTTGAGTCTTGGTCAGGCGCGGGCACTCTAGCAGCGCTGCGCCAGGTCTTCCACCCACCCTGTACCTGTTGTGAGACAACCCGCATGACCACAAGCACCGCCCCCCGGAGCGGCCCCCGCAAGCGCTCGGTGATCCGTACGCCGGATCACATCGCGGCGACTGTCTGGGGGGAGGCCGCGACCGCGGCCTTCCCCGCCGTCGACAGATAAGCCGGGAGTCCGACCCATGTGCTTTTCCGCAGAAGCCAGCTTCACTGCCAGCGCCGTCCTGCTGATCGTCGGCGCCGCCACCGTGCGCCGCGCGCGCGTGCGCTCGGAGCTCCCGTATGCGTGGATCCCGGTGCTCTTCGGCATCCAGCAACTGCTCGAAGGCGCGCTCTGGCTGACCTTCCCGGACCGCGCGCCGCTGCTCAACACCGTGCTGACACACGCCTATTCGTTCTTCTCGCATGTGCTGTGGCCGATCTATGTGCCGCTGGCCGGATTGGCGCTGGAAACCGTGCCCTGGCGGCGACGAGTCCTGATCGCGATCGCTCTCGCGGGAAGCGCCGTGGGGCTGTACCTGCTGGTCACGCTGTTCACGTTGCCAATCGTGGCCACAGTGACAGGCCAGCACATCGCCTACGAGTCGCCGCACTTCTATGCACTGGCCGCGATGTCGCTCTACCTGCTGGGCACTTGCGCAAGCCTGATGTTCTCCAGTCACGCCCGGGTCGTTGCCTTTGGCGTGGCCGCGTTCGTGTCCGCGGTGGCGGCCTACGCCTTCTACGCCACCTGGTTCATCTCGGTGTGGTGCTTCTTTGCCGGGGCGCTCAGCGTCGTCGTGCTGCTGTACTTCATCGATCCGCGCCGTACCTCGCCGGCCGGGGGCACGACACGTCAGCTGGAGGTACTCTGATGGTCGAGGCCACGGGGATCAGGCCGGCACTTCGCTTTCACGCGCTCACGCCGCTGTACGACCGCGTGGTAGCGCTGACGACGCGCGAGGGGACCTTCAAGCGGGCCTTGCTCGAGCAGGCGGCGATCGAGCCGGAGCAGCGGGTGCTGGACGTCGGCTGCGGCACCGGGACGCTCGCGATCGCGGCGCAGCGGCTGCAACCGGGCGTGCAGGTGTCGGCGCTCGACGCCGACCCTGCCATCCTCGCCATCGCGGCAGGCAAGGCACGCCGTGCCGGCGCGGACATCGCGTTCGCCCTGGGGCGATCCTCCAGCCTGCCCTATGCCGACGAACGCTTCGACCGCGTGCTGTCGAGCCTGTTCTTCCACCACCTGTCCTGGGGTGACAAACTGCTGACCGCGCGCGAGATGCATCGCGTACTGCGCCCTTCCGGTGAACTGCACGTTGCCGACTGGGGCCGCGCGGGTGGCCTGGCCAGCCGGACAGCGTTCCTGGCGGTGCAGCTTTTGGACGGGTTCGACACCACGAGCGACAACGTCGCCGGACTGCTGCCGGTGCTGTTCGGATCCGCGGGCTTCCGCCAAGTCGAGGAAACACGCCGGATCCGTACCGTCTTCGGCATCGTCTCTCTGTACCGGGCCGTGAAGAGCGGAGGCGCGGCGAGGCAGCACTCGGCAGGGGGCACAGCATGAACACCCCATCCGGCGAGCTCGTGTCGCATGAGGGGGCATCTGCGGGTGGCGTCCCCGAGGCCTTGCGGGTGCTCTTCGTGGACGTTGGCCGCGAAGACCAGGCCACGCTCGAGACACTGCGTCCGAGATCTTGGTGGCCGCGTTTCGTGCCCGACACGCAGCTCGACGCGGACGATGGAGCGGCCGCACTGGCCCATGTGCTGTGCGTGTTCGTCCGCACGCCAGTGACACGCGAGCTGCTGCGAGGCATGCCCGCGCTGCGTCTGGTGGCGACGCGTTCCGCTGGCGTCGACCACATCGATCTTGCCGCCTGCCGGGAAAGCGGCATCGCGGTCGTTCACGTGCCCGACTACGGGGCCGCCACCGTCGCCGAACACACCTTCACGCTGCTGCTGGGGCTTGCCCGCCACCTGTGCGAGGCGCGCGGGCGGGCACTCCAGGGCAGCTTCTCGTACCGGGGGCTCACCGGCTTCGAGCTGGAAGGCAAGGTCCTGGGAGTCGTTGGCTGTGGGCGCATCGGAACGCATGTGGCGCGCATCGCGCATGGCTTCGGGATGAAGATCCTGACGTTCGACCCGCGCCCGCGACCGGAAGCCACGATCGCCCTTGGCATCGACTTCGTCGGATGGTCCGAACTGCTCGAGCGCAGCGATGTCCTCAGTCTCCACGTGCCTCTGACACCGGAGACGCACCACCTGCTGGACGACTCCGCCTTCGCTCGGGTCAAACCCGGTGTCGTGCTGATCAACACCGCACGCGGCGCGTTGATCGACGAGGAGGCGCTGCTGCGCGCCCTCGACCGCGGCAGCGTCGCCGCGGCTGGCCTCGACGTGCTCGAGCACGAAGGCGGCGCTGCGTCCGAGGCCCCTATGGGCTGCAGCGGCCTTGGCTGCGACCGCGGCTGGGGTGCATCGCACCCGCCACTGCGCCACCCGCGTGTGCTCGCGACGCCGCATGTCGGCTTCAACACCCGCGAGGCGGTCGCGCGCATCCTGCACGAGACGATCGACAACATCGCAGCGTGGCAGACCGGTCAGCCGCGAAACCGCGTGGCCTGACATGATCGATACCGCACAGGCCTCTTTCCGAGCGCAGCAGCGCCGGTCCTCGGTCAGGCGCGCCCTGCGGATCGGCCTGGCCTTCACCGGTTTTGTGTTGTGGTGGGGCTGGCACCGTAGAGTGATGCGCTGCGACGACCATCCCGTCGCCGAACGCTTCGCGACCCTCCTGCAGGGGCTGGGCACCACTTTCGTCAAGCTCGGCCAGCACCTGAGCCTGCGCGCCGACCTGCTGCCCGATGCGGCGCAGCACGCCCTGGCGCGGCTGCAGGATCATGCCGGGCCATTTCCGTCGGAGCAGGCCCAGCAGGCCGTCGAAGCCGCGTTCGGCCGCTCCTGCTCGCAGTTGTTCGCCCGCTTCGACCTGACGCCGCTGGCCGCGGCTTCGGTGGCGCAGATCCACCGCGCCGCCCTGCCTGACGGCCGCGAGGTGATCGTCAAGATCCGCCGGCCGGGGGCCGCCGAGGCGGTCGAGTCCGACATGCGTATCCTGCACATGGTTGTTACCTTGGCGCAGGCCCTGCTGCCGCCCTTGCGGCGCTGGGGCCTCGTAGCGATCGTCGACGAGATCGCCAGCAACCTGCGGCTCGAGATGGACCTGGCGCGCGAGGCCCGCTTCGTGCGGCGCTTCGCCGATGCGTGGCGCGGATCACCCGACGTCGACATCCCCGACGTGATCGACGGCCTGTGCGCAGCCTCCGTGATGGTGCAGCGCTTCAGCAGCGGTGTGCGCATCGACGCCGTCGCCGCACCCGAGCGCGAGGCCTGCGCGCACCGCCTCGTGGACAGCTACGTGACGCAGATCTTCGAGCTCGGCCTGTTTCATGGCGATCCGCATCCAGGCAACCTGTTCGTGATGGCCGACGGGCGGATCTGCTTCCACGACTTCGGCATCGTCGGCCGGCTGGACCGCCGGCTGCGCCGGGCGCTGACGGCGTTCGCGCTCGCTTTCGTCGAGCAGGACGCCGACTGGGTGGTGGACGCCTGGCTCGACATGGGGGTGGTAGGGACGCAGGCGGAGCGCCGCGCGTTCCTGTCGGTGGTGCAGTCGCTGCTGGCTGACTGTGCGGAGCGGCCGCTGCGCGACTGGTCGCTGCCGGCCGCGCTTGGACGGCTAGTCGCCGCCGGCCGCTCACAGGCGGTGCGCCTGCCCGCGGACCTGCTCGTCCTGACGCGCACGATGCTGCTGCTGGAGGGCACCGTCCGCGCGCTGGCGCCGCAGTTCTCGATCTTCGAGACACTGTCGCGCCATGCTGCGGCTGGCTCGATCCAGCAGGCACCCAAGCCGGAAGCTTCGAAGCGCCTGGCCTTCGAGATGGGCCGTGCGGCGAGCGACCTGCCCACGCTGGTGGCGCAGCGACTGCACGGCGCACTCGCCCGCGAGCGCCTGTTCGAGATCGCGATCGTGCCCGACGCACGCCTGCAGGAAGGCGTCGACCGGGCGAGCCGCCGCATAGCGCTCGCACTGGTGACGCTCGGGTTGTACATCGCCTCCAGTCTGCTGATGCAGCACGCCGTGGGCCCCCAATGGGGCGGCATGCCGCTCCTCGCGCTGGCGGGTTATGCACTCGCCATTCGATTCACGCTTTCCATCGCTCGCGGGCGCGCACTGCGCTGACCGGGCATCTCGACATCAAGGAGCGGACATGAACAGGATCAGGGTCGCCGTCAACGGCTACGGGGTCATCGGCAAGCGAGTCGCCGACGCGGTTCGCCTTCAGGACGACATGGTGCTCGCTGGCGTGGCCGACATCGTCAACGACTACCGGCTGCAAGTCGCGGCCCGCACCGGACTGCCCGTGCACGCGGCGACGCCACAGGCTGAGGGACCGATGCGCACAGCCGGCATCTCGGTTGCGGGCGGCCTCGCCGATCTGCTTGCCAAGTCCGATGTCGTCGTCGACTGCACGCCGAAGAAGGTGGCCGCGATCAACAAAGGCGTGTACGAGGCGGCGCGTGTCAAAGCCATCTTCCATGGCGGTGAATCGCATGCGCTGACCGGCCATTCCTTCGTCGCGCAGGCGAACTATGCGTCGGCCCTGGGGCGCTCGTCGACACGCGTCGTGTCGTGCAACACGACATCGATCGTTCGCACGCTCGGAGCGCTCAAGGCAGTGGGCCTGCTCAAGCGTGCGCGCGGCACGCTGATCCGGCGCGCGTCGGATCCGTGGGAGGCGCATGCCGACGGCATCGTCAACACCGTGGTCCCCGAGAAAGTCATTCCCAGCCATCAGGGTCCGGACGCCCGTACCGTCATCCCCGACCTCGACGTCGTCACGATCGCCGTGAAGGCCGCGCACAACTCCAGCCACCTGCACACCTGGTGGGTCGAGCTGACCCGACCGGCAATGCGCGACGAGGTGCTCGCCGCATTTGAGGCGGCGCCACGGATCGCGTTCGTGCGTTCGTCGGACGGGATCGTTGCGCTGAACAGCACGGTCGAGCTGATGGCCGACCTTGGCCGCCCGCGTGGCGACATGTGGGAGGTGGCCATGTGGGAGGACGTGCTGGCCGTTGACGGCGACCAGGCGTATTACACCTATCAGGTCTTCAACCAGGCGATTGTGATCCCGGAAACCATCGACGCGATCCGGGCTCTGACCGGCATCGAGCCGGATGCAGCGAAGTCAATCGCGAAGACCGACGCCTCGCTGGGACTGCGGCGCGACTTCCTGCGCAACCGAGGTTGATCCAATGAAAGGAACAGACATCATGAGCTATCACTTCAGCAAGACCGTCGCGATGGACTTCCAGGCGGCGGTGGACAAGGTCACGGCCGAACTCAAGGCGCGCGGCTTTGGCATCCTGACCCAGATTGACGTGCGGCAGACGCTCAAGGCGAAGCTCGATGTCGAATTCAGGCCCTACCTGATTCTCGGCGCCTGCAATCCGCCGTTCGCCTACCGTGCCCTGCAGGCCGAAGACAAGATCGGCACCATGCTCCCCTGCAACGTCATCGTGCAGCAACACGCCGACGGATCGGTCGAGGTGTCCGCGGTGGATCCCGTTGCATCGATGGCGGCGGTGGTCAATGCGGAACTGGCGGGCGTTGCCGAGGAAATTCGAAACCGGCTGCGCGCGGTCATCGACGCGATGTAGGAGACAGACATGTCCCACGACGGGAGCTATTACATGGGCGGCATGCACGGGCTGTGGTGGCTCTTCTGGATCGTGCTGATCGTCGCACTGGTCTATGCAGGGCGGGGTCGTCCATCGGCGCGCCGGCGCGGTCCAAAGGAGACACCGCACGAAGTGCTACGGCGACGCCTTGCCAGCGGCGAGATCGACGCGCAGGAGTACGAGCAGCGAAAAGCCTTGCTCGACCGCGATGCCGGCACGTCGGGCCAAGCCACACCCTGATGTGACCTGTCGCACGCGATGGACATCGTTGCACACTCGTTGTGGGCCGGCCTGGGCGCGGTGGCTGTAGCGCGCCGCTGGCCAGTCAGTGCCAACCAGGCGCGCTCGGCCGTAGCGCTCGCCGCCCTGCCCGACATCGGTCACCTGATTCCCATCGCCCTTTGGGGCCTTCTGGGTGATGGCACCTGGGCGGCACTCCAGGGCTATGCGTTTGCGACGCCGGGCGCCGAGCCCTGGTTGCCGGCCGGAGTACAGGCCTGGTCGCACACGCTGCACTGTTTGATGCACAGCGCCATCGTCGCCTCGGCCGTCACGATGCTCGCCTGGTTCCGGTGGCGATGGATGCTGGTGCCGCTGGCCGGTTGGTGGTCTCACATCGTGATCGACGTGTTCACGCACTCGAGCGAGTACTACCCGTCGCCGGTGCTCTACCCAATCACCGACCGGGGATTCGATGGCATCGCCTGGCCCACGCCGTGGTTCATGGCGCTGAACTACGCGGCGCTCGCCATCGTGGGCCTGTGGCTGTGGCGCTCCTCCCGATGGCGCGACCGGCTGGAGTAAACGACACTGCTTGCGGGCCCACCGTTTCGTGATGCCGCGCAGGTGAGGTGGAACGCCGCGCCTTTGGGACCGCTGGTCCAGGTTAATGACCTACCACGCCGAAGCAGTGTATGGATCCGGCCAACTCACCTCGAATCCGTGGTGGTGACTGACAAGGACCTCATCGAAGGCAAGTGTGGCCCAAGCTTTCAATTGCCCACAGGTTCCCGATCAAGACTTAATCGACGAACGATGTCGGTGATCACCAGTTCCAGCAACACCTCCTTCCGTTGCTGATCCCGGGAGGCTGAAGGCCGGGAACGCCCTCTGCCCGGCCACTGATGTCGAGCGACATCCAGAACTGCCCCCTGGTCAGTATCTCGTGTCGCCTGACAACTGACCACGAATGTCTCCTACGCCCATCAACCCCGCTGTCTTACGACCGCGAGATGCCTCTGGAATGAGGATCGTACGGGCCCGTCAACCCACTTGGAGAATCAAACATGCCCAGCCCAAACGAAGCAGCCTGCCTGCGCGCGTGCCACGAATGCGCCGTCGCATGCCTGCAGTGCGCCACCGCCTGCCTGCGCGAGCCGGATCCCAAGCCGATGGCGCATTGCATCGCACTGGATCTGGAATGTGCCGACCTTTGCCAGCTTGCCGTCGCCTCGATCGCCCGGGGCGACGAGCAGGTGACCGCGATCTGCACGCTGTGCGCGCAGGCATGCAGCCGCTGCGCCGCGGAGTGCGGCAAGCACGACATGGATCACTGCAAGCGTTGCGCCGAGGCCTGCAAGCGTTGTGCGGACGCCTGCGGCGCCATGTCGAACTGAACACCAACACTACCCAGGAGACCAGCATGAGTTTCAAGTCGCTCCAACGCCTCAAGGCCCTGTCGCTGGTGCCGTTGACGGTCCTGTCGCTTGCAGCTGCCCCGGCGCACGCGCAGACCGCCACCGGCACGGCCCCGGCGGCCAGCATGCCGATGAGACAGATGCACAAGGGTGCGGCCGGCGCGCATGACATGAAGGCGACGATGATGATGGGCATGGACGAGATGCAGAAGATGCAGCCGTCCGGCGACGTCGACAAGGACTTCGCAAGGATGATGAAGATTCACCATCAGCAGGCCTTGAGCATGGCGGAGATGGAACTCGCGCATGGCAAGTCCGCGGAGATGAAGGCGATGGCCAAGAAGATCATCGCGGCGCAGAAGAAGGAGATTGCGCAGTTCGATCAGTGGCTGGCCAAGCACAAGTAAGCCGTCCGCAGCATGAACCTCGGTGTTCGCAGCGGTGTAGCCAGCCGGGCGCTCACCGGAAGAACCACTGCAGCTGCAGCTGAACCGCGTTGGGCACCGCCGCGAACTCGCTGCCCTCGGTCCCGTTGTAGTGCTGCACGCCGACGGTTAGATCCATGGCGGGTCCGATCGACCACACGAGGCGGCTGTCGATCGCGCGGCTGCGGTCGTCGGCGTTGCGCACCGCATAGCTCACCCACTTCAGCAGCGGCGTGATCTCGTACGACGCGTACAGCCCCGTGTAGCGGGTCGCAAGGTTCACCGCCCGCCCGGAACGCAGCCCTGCCCTGTCGTGGGGTCTCCTCGTTTTCAGTGCAATAAGTGACGGTACGCAAAGCTAGCACTGG
>DAORHX010000043.1:0-15454 GCA_035438245.1 Rubrivivax sp. | reverse complement strand
GCGCCGGCGCTGGCCGGCGCCTGGTTCGCTGCCGGATGGATCGCGCTGCCGCTGGTGGTCTGCGGCGCGCTGAAGGTGGCCTACGACCTGACGCTGTGGCGCAGCTGCCGCCGGCTGGCGCTGGTGGCGGATTGACGTGCTGTCCGACACGCGGCAGTCGACAGGCAAGCGGCGCGGCGGCCACTTCGTCGCTCGGCTGGATGGCGCAGCGGTGTGGAGTCCAGGCCGGCACCGCGGCGCTGGCGACGCCGGTGGCGGTTCAGCCCCAGTCTTCGATCGTCAAGCGCTGCCCGGTGCGCGCGCATTCGAGGACGCCCGCCTTGTCGTCGACGAGCTGCAACGGCCGCCCCGCGCCCCACGAGAAGCGCGGCGGTCCTTGCAGATGGGGCGAGCCGGGCAGCGGCGCACGCGTCACAGTCACGGCGCGCTTCATCCCTTGGTCGTCACGAGCCCATATCTGTTCCAGGGTGTGCACGTTTCGCATCGCGGTCTCCGCGGGAGGCGCGCGGCGCGGCCGCGCAACGGGGCCATGATGAGGCTGCGCGCGGCACGACGCAGCGGGGTCGGGAGAATGGCCTGCAGGGCGGGGCGCGAGAGCGTCGCCAAGCCTACGCTGCCATCGACGCTTCGTCTGCCATACGGGAGCGCACGAACTCGCCGTACAGCGCCTGGGACAAGCAGTTCCATCCCGACGGTGTGCCATGTCGGCGCCGATGGTGGCATCACGCTGGACAGCAGATTCCTCGTCGATTTCGGCGCGGCCTACGGGTCGCACCAGATCCGGCTTCAAGGCGGCGATTGTTCGACCGACTCCTTCTGCTATTCGTCGGCCTGATGCCCGCTGCACCGTGTTCGGCGACACCACCGCGTGGTTGTGGCTGGGCGTGGTGGCGGTGGGCGCCTACCACGGGTTGAATCCGGCGATGGGCTGGTCTCTGGCCGTGGCCAGCGGCCTGGCCCACCGGCGCGACGCGTCGGTCTTCGCCACCTTCGTGCCGCTGGGCGCCGGCCATCTGCTGGCCATGGGGCTGGTGCTGGTGCCCTTTGCGCTGCTGTCATGGGTGCTGACCTGGGGCCGCGAGATCCGCATCGGCGCCGGGGTGCTGGTGGTGGGCTCCGGGCTGATCGCGGCCTGGCTCGTCTATCGCCACTTGGGCCTGCGCGCGCTGAGGTCGGTCTGGTTCGATCTGGACATGGTGTGGGCGCTGAGCCTGATCGCATCGGTCTGCGCCGCGGTGGCGATGGCGCTGTTGTCCGTGCCTGTAGACCGCGTTTGATTCCACCGGAGGATCGGACAACGCACCGTTGTGGAGCTGACGCCGAGCGCGTGCACGCTGCGCCGGCAGCGAAGGCGCCAACCGGCCCACGGTTGGCGGTTGCGGCTGTCGAACTGCGGGCACCCAAGCTGACCCGGGCGATCGATCCCCCGGTTCGGGCCTGGCGCCTGCGGTGCCGCAGAAGAAGCCGCACGCGCCGAGGCCCGGGAGTGACAGGCGATCCTCGAGGGATCACAATTTGCCGAGGTGCTGTCCGCTTGATCCCTGATCAGCCGATCAGGCGTGTACGTCGAGGAGGAGTCCATCATGAGCGACAAACGCATCCTCATCGTGGCACAGCGCACCGCGGCCTCGCCCAAGCTGCTCGCCGCCGTCGCTGAGCGGGCCGCACGCGGACCGTCCAAGTTCACGCTCCTGGTGCCCCGGCCGTATTGGGATCCGGACACCGAAGAGGCGGCCATCATGCTCGAACTCGCGATCCCGCTGCTCGACGCGGCCGCGGGTTCGCACGTACACGGGATCGTCGGGGCCACCGACCCGTATGAGGCCGTGCGCCAGACGCTCGAGCATGAGAAGTACGACGAGGTCATCGTCTCGACGCTGCCAGAGCGTGTCTCCCGGTGGCTGCACCTCGACCTCGCTCACCGCATCGAGCGCTTCGGCGTACCCGTGAGCGTCGTCACGGCGGATCAGGCCGAACGCACCCTCTCGCCGGGAAGCGGGTCCACTTGATCGGGTGGCGCGCGACAAGACCCGCTGGCGCTCCGGCACGTGAGGTGCCTGCCTGCTGGTGACGACGTCCGGCGGCGCGCGCATCGCCAGGTGTGACCAACAGGCTGCACGGGACCACGGTCGGGCAGCGCGGGGTGCCCGGGGCGCCGAGCCACTCAGGGTCCAGGGGCCTGAAGCAGCGATGGCTGCGATCGTGACCCGGCGGACGCGGGTACGGCTTGGCGCCTGACGATATCGAGCGTCAGCCGCACATGCGCTTCCAGCGCGAGCGCCGCGCGCGCCTCCTGGCGCGCGATCGCGGCGCGGAAGATGTCCTCGTGTTCGCGGTGCACGTTGCGCTCGGCCGCATGCGCGTTGGTCAGCCGCAGGTTGATGTTGCGGTAGCGCTCGGCGTGGCGGTAGAGGATGCCCAGCATGTACTTGCTCCAGGCCGAGTCGTGCGCGGCGATCAGCGCCTCGTGGAAGGCCTTGTTGCGCCGCTCGTAGACCTCGGGATCGATGCGGTCGGGCTGCGCCTCGGCCTGGCTCAGCAGGTGGAACGCGGCGACCAGCGCCGCCTCCCAGCGCTCGTCGCCGTGGCGGATCGACTGGCGCAGCGCGTCGGTCTCGATCAGCACGCGCAGATTGGTCACGTCCTCGAGATCGGCGAGCGAGATCGGCGCAACGCGGAAGCCGCGCTGCCCCTCGGCGGTGACCAGCGCGTCGGACAGCAGCAGCGACAGCGCCTCGCGCAGCGTGCCCGCGCCCACCTGGTACTGGTCTTTCAGATGCTCGACACGCAGCCGCTCCCCCGGCGCGAGCCGGCCGCTGACGATGTCGTGGCGCAGCCCCAGGTAGGCGCCTTCGACGCGCGTGCGCGGCGCGTCGTCTGCGGACGGCTGGTAGGCCGCACTGAACTTGCTCGACGGCAGCATCTACAGGCCCTCCTCGGTGTCGGCTGCAGCGCCGCGCCGCTTCAGCCGGTAGGCCAGCTGCGGCCGCGTCATGCCCAGCAGCCGCGCCGCGCCCGACAGGTTGCCCTTGGCACGCTCGACCGCGAGTTCGAGCACCTGCTGCTCGAGCGCTTCCAGTGGCACGCCGCTGTCGACGATGCGCGCGCACAACTCGCGCTGCGGTGCCGGCGCAACTTCGGCCAGCTGGCCACGGTGGTCGACGCCGGCCTCGGCGGCGGCAGGTGAATTCGGGAACAGGTCTTCGATGTCCACGGTGCCGCCCTGGCTTGCAAGGATCACGCCACGTTCGACCAGGTTTTCCAGTTCGCGCACGTTGCCCGGCCAGTCGTGGCGCTGCAGCGCCTGCAGCGCGCGCTGACCGAAGCCCGCCAGGCGTTTGTGGTGCAGCGCCGAAAAGCGCGCCAGCATGTGCTGCGCCAATGGCTCGATGTCGGTGGCGCGTTCTCGCAGCGCCGGGATGCGGATCGGGTAGACATTGAGCCGGTACATCAGGTCGCGGCGGAAGCGGCCGGCCTCGACCGCGGCCTCCAGGTCGACGTTGGTGGCGGCGACGAGGCGCACGTTGACCTTGCGCACGGCCTCGCTGCCCAGGCGCTCGATCTCGCTTTCCTGCAGCACGCGCAGCAGCTTGGCCTGCGCCGGCAGCGGCAGCTCGCCGACCTCGTCCAGGAACAGCGTGCCGCCTTCGGCGCGCTCGAAGCGGCCGGCGCGCGCCGCGTGCGCGCCGGTGTAGGCGCCGCGCTCGACGCCGAAGAGTTCGGCCTCGATCAGCTCGGCCGGCAGCGCCGCGCAGTTGACCGCCACGAAAGGCGCCTGCGCGCGCTCGGACAGCTTGTGCAGCGATCGTGCGAAGCGCTCCTTGCCGACGCCGGTCTCGCCGGTGAGCAGCACCGTCACCTGGGTCGATGCAGCGCGCTGCAGCAGGTGCTGCGCCTGGCGGAAGGCCTTGGACGCGCCGATCAGCGAGCCGCCCACGCGCGCCGGCTCGAGCGTCGAGGTCAGCGCCTCGACCTGCAGGCTCAGCGTCTGCAGCGTCTGCAGCAGCGAGTCGTCCTCGAAGTAGTGGCGGTGCGCCTCGCCGTCGGGCCAGGCCTCGATCGGCCGGCCGTGGATATGGCAGTGGGCGGCGCCGCAGGCCGCGCAGGCGAGCTCCTTGAACAGGATCAGCCGGCCCATGAAGCCGCTGGTGTAGCCGCTGGCATAGCCGAGCAGCGTCCAGCACGCGGGCGCGTCGACCACGCCGTACTTCTGGCGGTGGGCATAGGCCTCCCACGAGTCGTCCCAGCGGAATTCGCCGTCGAAGTGGCCGCCCTCGATGTCGATCTCCATGCGCAGCGGGCTGACGCGCGCCGCGCCTTCGAGCATGTGCAGCTGCGGGCCGACCAGGAACTGCTCCTCCAGCGTCAGGCCGCTGCGTGTCTTCTTCGCAAAGGCCGCGTCGCGCAGGCCCGACGCATAGCCCATGCGCGTCAGCAGCCGGCGCGTGTGCTCGGGGCCGACCGAGGCGATCAGGTCGTGGCGCAACGCCGACAGCGCCTCGGTGTGCAGCAGCACCATGCGCCGCTCGCCGAGCCAGATCGCGCCGCTGTCGGTGGCGAAGCGCAGCAGCCGCCGCAGGTCGGTGTCGGAGGGGTACCTGAGCTTCGGGTTCATCATCACTCCGTCGCCTTCGTCGAGACGAATATCGAGATTCTAGTCAGCGCGCGTCGCCGGACACCAGAGTTGCACCGCGTCGCGCTTCACCAAATGGTCAAGACCCAGGCCGTCAATCTCGTCATTTGATTAATTCAATAAGCCATCCCCGTGACCGGTTTGGCAAGGCAGGCGGGTCTGAGCCAGGCGCAGGCCTGAGGCCGAGCCGAGCGAGCGGCTGGAACGCTCGGTGTATACCCTATAAATATCGAGATTTCATGTAATCCATGAAATTCTGGCAAGGCGCTTGCGTAAGTCGCCCTGCCATGAACGAGCGCGCCGACTTCGACCCCGCCAAGCGCTACGTGCGCATCGTCCACACACGTGCCGACGGCATGGTCGAGTTCGAGTTCGCCGTCGGCGAGCCGCAGTTGTTCGTCGAGATGCTGCTGCCGGCGCCCGAGTTCGCGCAGTTCTGCCGCGACCAGCGCGTCACGCCGACGCACGGCGCGCTGCCCGAGGCCGCCAGCGGCACGGCCGAGCACGAGTGGGACTGGAGCCTGCGCACGGCGCGCGAGCGGCACTTCCGCCACGAGTCCTGAACCGACCCTCACCGCAAGGAGACAAGCCAACATGCAGATCGACCTGCGCACCGTCAGCATCACCCCGCTGCGGCAGACCTACAACCACATCGCCGAGCGCCAGGGCGCCGACAAGGCGGCCTCGCGTTACATCGAAGCGACGATGGACGTGCAGGCCAACGCCAACTTCCATTACCGACCGACCTGGGACCCCGAGCACGAGCTGTTCGACGCTACGCGCACGGCGTTGAAGATGCAGGACTGGTACGCGCTGAAGGACCCGCGCCAGCTCTACTACGGCAGCTACACCCAGGCGCGCGCGCGGCTGCAGGAAACCGCGGAGGCCGATTTCGAGTTCGTCGAGTCGCGCGGTCTGGCCGAGCGCTACGACGACGCGGCGCGCCGCACCGCGCTGGACTTCTACGTGCCGCTGCGCCATGCGGCCTGGGGCGCGAACATGAACGGCGCCTTCATGGCCGCCTACGGCTACGGCACCGCGATCACCCAGCCCTGCCTGTATGCCTCGATGGACCAGCTCGGCATCGCGCAGTACCTGAGCCGGCTGGGTCTGCTGCTCGGCCAGCAGGGCGATTTGGAAGCCGCCAAACAGGCTTGGCTCGCCGCGCCGCCCTGGCAACCGCTGCGCAAACTGGTGGAAGACACCTGGGTGATGAAGGACTGGTTCGAGCTGTTCGTGGCGCAGCACCTGGTGCTCGATGGCCTGCTCTTCGGCCTGGCCTACAAGGAGGTCGATGCGGCGCTGTCCGACCGGGCCGGCCCGACGCTGTCGATGCTGACGCGCTTCCAGGCCGAGTGGTTCGGCGACCACGTCAAGTGGGTCGACGCGGTGATCAAGACCGCCGCCGCCGAGAGCGCCGAGAACAAGGCGCTGCTGTCGCAGTGGGCCCGCACCTGGCGTGCGCGTGCCATCGAGGCGCTGCAGCCGGTGGCGGTCATCGGCCTGGGCGACCAGGCCGCCGCCGCGCTGGACCGTGTGGCCTCCGCGCTGGATGCGCGCCTGGCCAAGGCCGGCCTGGCGCTGTGACGCGTCGCTGACACGAACCAAGGAAGCAACCCATGTCGAACGTTTTCATCGCGTTGCAGAAGAACGAGGAAACGCGTTGCATCGTCAACGCCATCGTCGCCGACAACCCGCAGGCCATCGTCAACGAGCAGCCGGCGATGGTGAAGATCGACGTGCCCGACCGGATGGTGATCCGCAAGGCCACGGTCGAGCAGGAGATCGGCCGCGACTTCGACCTGCAGGAACTGCACGTCAACCTGATCACCCTGACCGGCCACATCGACGAGACCGACGACGAGTTCACGCTCAGCTGGTCGCACTGATTCCAAGGATCCAAGGAGACATCCCGATGGACATGAAAGCAAGCAAGAAGCTCGGCCTGAAGGAGCGCTACAACCTGCTGACGCGCGACCTGGCCTGGACGCCGACCTACCAGGCGGTGAAGGACGTGTTCCCCTACACCGAGTACGAGGGCATCAAGATCCACGACTGGAACAAGTTCGAGGATCCGTTTCGCATGACGATGGACGCGTACTGGAAGTACCAGGCCGAGAAGGAGCGCAAGCTCTACGCGATCATCGACGCGTTCGCGCAGAACAACGGCCACCTCGGCGTGACCGATGCGCGCTACATCAATACGCTCAAGCTGTTCCTCACCGGCGTGACGCCGCTGGAATACATGGCGCACCGCGGCTTCGCCCATGTCGGCCGCCAGCTCGCCGGCCCCGGCCCGCGCGTGGCCTGCCTGATGCAAAGCCTGGACGAGATCCGCCACGCTCAGACGCAGATCCACTCGCTGTCCAACTACAACAAGCACTACAACGGCTTCCAGAACTGGCGCCACCAGCACGACCGCGTCTGGTACCTGAGCGTGCCGAAGTCCTTCTTCGACGACGCGGTCAGCGCCGGGCCCTTCGAGTTCATGATCGCGATCGGCTTCGCGTTCGAGTACGTGCTGACCAACCTGCTGTTCGTGCCCTTCATCTCGGGTGCGGCCTACAACGGGGACATGGGCGCGATGGCCTTCGGCTTCTCGGCGCAGTCCGACGAATCGCGGCACATGACGCTGGGCCTGGAGATGATCAAGTTCATCCTCGAGCAGGACCCGGACAACCTGCCCATCGTGCAGCGCTGGATCGACAAGTGGTTCTGGCGCGGCTACCGCGTGCTCACGCTGGTGGCGATGATGATGGACTACATGCTGCCCAAGCGCGTGATGAGCTGGAAGGAGGCCTGGGAGATCTACGCCGAGGAAAACGGCGGCGCGCTCTTCGCCGATCTGGCGCGCTACGGCATCAAGGTGCCCCAGGGCTGGGCGCAAGCCTGCAAGGACAAGGACCACTTGAGCCACCAAGCCTGGAACGTGTTCTACAACTACGGCGCCGCCGCGCCCTTCCACACCTGGGCGCCGAGCGAGGACGACATGAAGTGGCTCGCGGCCAAGTACCCCGACAGCTTCGACAAGTACTACCGCCCGCTGTGGCAGCACTACGCCAAGGAGCAGGCCGCCGGACGGCGCTTCTACAACACCACGCTGCCGATGCTGTGCCAGGTGTGCCAGGTGCCGATGTTCTTCACCGAGCCCGACGACCCGACCAAGATCGCCTACCGCGAGAGCGACTACAAGGGCGAGAAGTACCACTGCTGCTCCGACGGCTGCAAGAGCATCTTCGACCACGAGCCGGAGAAATACATCCAGAGCTGGCTGCCGGTGCAGCAGATCTACCAGGGCCACTGCTTCGAGAGCGACGCCGACCCGACCAAGCCCGACTTCAACCCGCTGGCCGAGGTGCTGCGTTGGTACAAGATGGACTGGGGCAGGGACAACCTGGACTACGCCGACAGCGAGGACAAGAAGAACTTCGAGCGCTGGCGCGACCACGCCACCGGCAACTGAACCGAACCGGATCAACGAGGAGTTTCGACCATGGCTGTCGCTGCTTTGAGCACCTACGAGTTCGCCCCGAAGGACTCGGTCGACAAGTTTCCCGCGCCGCTGCTGTTCATCGGCTGGGAGGACCACAAGATGCTGTGCGCGCCGTTCGCGGTGCCGCTGCCGCCGACGATGAAGTTCGCCGACATGTGCCACGGCGCCTTGCCCGGCATGTTCGGCGCACACCCCGACTTCGCGAAGGTCGACTGGGCCACCGCCGAGTGGTTCAAGTCCGGCCAGCCCTGGCAGCCGGACATGGACAAGTCACTGGCCGACAACGGGCTGCGCCACAAGGACGTGATCCGCTTCCGCACGCCGGGCCTGACCGGCCTTGGCGGCTCGGCCTTCTGAAGCGCCGATTCGACGCCGCACGATGAGCTACCAACTCACCATCGAGCCGCTGGGCCAGACGCTGCAGGTCGAGGACGGCCAGACCATCCTTGACGCCGCGCTGCGCGCCGGCATCTACCTGCCGCACGCCTGCTGCCACGGCCTGTGCGCGACCTGCAAGACGCAGGTGACGGACGGCGAGATCGAGCACGGCGAGGCCAGCGGCTTCGCGCTGATGGACTACGAGCGCGACGAGGGCCTGTGCCTGGCCTGCTGCGCGACGCTGCAGTCCGACGTGACCATCGAGGCCGAGATCGAGGAAGAGCCCGACGCGCGCAACCTGCCGGTGCAGGACTACGAAGGCACGGTCAGCCGCATCGAGGACCTGACGCCGACGATCAAGGGCGTGTGGATCACGCTCGACCAGCCGATGCCCTTCCAGGCCGGGCAGTACATCGGCCTGCACATTCCGGGCGAAGCGGCATCGCGTTCGTTCTCGATCGCCAGCGCGCCGGGCAGCAGCACCGAGATCGAGCTGAACGTGCGCCTGGTGCCCGGTGGCAAGGGCACGCAGTGGGTGCACCGGCAATTGAAGGCCGGCGACAGGGTCAGGCTCGCCGGCCCCTACGGGCGCTTCTTCGTGCGCCAGAGCGCGCACCGCGACGACAAGCTCGCCTACCTGTTCCTGGCAGGCGGCTCGGGTCTGTCCAGCCCGCGCTCGATGATCCTGGAACTGCTGCAGGCTGGGTGCGAGCAGCCGATCGTGCTGGTCAACGGCGCACGCAGCGTGGACGAGCTGTACCACCACGACCAGTTCAGCGAGCTGGCCCGAGCGCACCCCAACTTCAGCTACGTCCCGGCGGTCTCCGGCGACGCGCCCGAGTGGGCGGGCGCCAAGGGCTTCGTGCACGAGGTCGCCAAGGCGCACTTCGGCAACGACTTCCGCGGCCACAAGGCCTACCTGTGCGGACCGCCGCTGATGATCGACGCCTGCATCACCACGCTGATGCAGGGCCGCCTGTTCGAGCGCGACATCTACACCGAGAAGTTCATCTCGGCGGCCGACGCGCAGCAGGTGCGCAGCCCCTTGTTCAAGAAGATCTGACGAGGCCTGGACCACCGTGGCCGCCTACACCATCACCATCGACGACACCGGCGAAAGCTACCGCTGCGCCGACCAGCGCTCGGTGCTCGAAGGCATGGAAGCCCTCGGCCGCAAGGGCATCCCGGTGGGCTGCCGCAACGGCGGCTGCGGCGTGTGCAAGGTGCAGGTGACCAGTGGCAGCTACAGCCGGCGCGTGATGAGCCGCGAGCACGTCAGCCAAGCCGACGAGGCCAAGGGCTGCGTGCTGGCGTGCCGCATCAAGCCCACCAGCGATCTGCGCCTCAGCGTGATCGGAAGCATGAAGAAGAACGTCTGCCGGACGACGGTTGAGCGGGCAGACGGTTCATCGTTGACTCAACCCGGACTACAGGAGACTTCCCCATGGCAATGACAGGTGTTTTGCGGCCGGGCCACGCCCAGATCCGCGTGCTCGACCTGGAAGAATCGGTCAAGTGGTACACCGAGGTCATGGGCCTGGTGCCCATGGGCCGCGACAAGGCCGGCCGCGCCTACTTCAAGACCCGCTCCGAGCGCGACCACCACAGCATCATCCTGCGCCAGGCCGAGCGCGCCGGGCTGGACTTCTTCGGCTACAAGGTGCTGGACCAGGCCACGCTCGACGACCTGGACAAGAAGCTCAAGGCCCACGGCGTCGAGACCGAACGTGTGCCGGCCGGCGAGCTGCTCGAGACCGGCGAGCGCGTGCGCTTCCAGATCCCCACCGGCCACCTGATCGAGCTGTACGCCGACAAGAGCGCAGTGGGCAGCAAGGTCGGCAACGTCAACCCCGACATGGACGTCATCGACTCGCCCGGGATCTGCCCGATCCGCCTCGACCACTGCCTGATCTACGGCACCGACCTGGACGGTGCGCGCGACCTGTTCACGAAGGTGCTGGGCTTCACATTGGTGGAACGCGCGCTGCTCGAGGACGGCAAGACCGACCTGGGCGTGTGGCTGACCTGCAGCGCCAAGGCGCACGACATCGCCATCGCGCGCCACGGCGAGCCGGCCAAGCTGCACCATGTGTCGTTCCAGCTCGGCAGCTGGGAGCAGGTGCTGCGCGCGGCCGACATCATGAGCAAGAACCGCGTGTCCATCGACATCGGGCCGACGCGCCACGGCATCACCAACGGCACGACGATCTACTTCTTCGACCCCTCGGGCAACCGGCTCGAGACCTTTGCCGGCGGCTACGACCACTACCCGGACATGGAGCCGATCACCTGGACCTGGGACGAGATCGGCGCCGGCATCTTCTATCACGACCGCAAGCTGAACGACGCCTTCCTCAGCGTGGTGACCTGATGCCGATCAGCGTCGCGCAGCGGGTCATCGACGCCGCCGCCGCTGCGGCGGCGGTGCAGGCCGCCGTGGCCAAGGCCGGCGAGCTGGGCATCCGCATCAACGCCGCGGTCACCGACGGCAGCGGCGTGCTGGCGGCGTTCCTGCGCATGCCGGGCGCCTTCGTGCATTCGGTGGACATCGCCATCGACAAGGCCTACACCGCGGCCAGCTTCGGCTTTGCCACCTCGCAGTGGCCGCAGATCCTGGCCGGGGACGAGGCGCTGCGCCTGGGCCTGCCGCTGCGGCCGCGGCTCGTGGTCTTCGGCGGCGGGCTGCCGATGCGCGACGGCGAGCAGCTCATCGGCGGCATCGGCGTGTCGGGCGGCTCGGCCGAGCAGGACGAAGCCTGCGCGCGTGCCGGCCTGGCCGCCATCGGCTTGTAGACGCGCGGGTTCGGTTCCAAGAATGCAGGCGGGCACCGTCCCGCCAAGGGAGCATCCATGAAAGAGTTTCTGAACTTCATCAACGGCGAATACGCCAAGAACACCAGCGGCAAGACCTTCGACAACCGCAACCCGGTCGACAACAGCCTGATCGGCAAGGTCTACGAGGCCGGCCGGCCCGAGGTCGACGCGGCCGTGGCCGCGGCCAAGGCGGCGCTGAAGGGCGACTGGGGCCGCCTGGCGGTGACCGAGCGCGTGAAGCTGCTCGACGCGGTGGCGAACGAGATCAACCGCCGCTTCGACGACTTCCTGCAGGCCGAGATCGCCGACACCGGCAAGCCCCATGCGCTGGCCTCGCACGTCGACATCCCGCGCGGCGCGGCCAACTTCCAGATCTTTGCCGACACCATCAAGAGCATGGCGACCGAGTCGTTCAACATGCGCACGCCCGACGGCAAGACCGCGCTGTCCTACGGCGTGCGCGTGCCGCGCGGCGTGATCGCGGTGGTGTGCCCGTGGAACCTGCCGCTGCTGCTGATGACCTGGAAGGTCGGCCCGGCGCTGGCCTGCGGCAACACCGTGGTCGTCAAGCCGTCGGAGGAAACCCCGGCCACCGCCACGCTGCTGGGCGAGGTGATGAACGCGGTGGGCGTGCCCAAGGGCGTGTACAACGTGGTGCACGGCTTCGGGCCGCAGTCGGCGGGCGAGTTCCTGACGCTGCACCCCGACGTCAACGGCATCACCTTCACCGGCGAGACGCGCACCGGTACCGCCATCATGCAGGCCGCTGCGGTGGGCATCCGCCCGGTGTCGCTGGAACTCGGCGGCAAGAACGCGGCCGTGGTCTTCGCCGACTGCGACTTCCAGGTGGCGGTGGACACAGTCACGCGCTCGTGTTTCGAGAACGCCGGCCAGGTCTGCCTGGGCACCGAGCGCGTCTACGTCGAGCGGCCGATCTTCGACAAGTTCGTCGCCGCGCTGAAGGACAAGGCCGAGACCATGACCCCCGGTCTGCCCTTCGACAAGGCCACCCGGATCGGTCCGGTGATCAGCAAGGAGCACCAGAACAAGGTGCTGTCGTACTACCGGAAGGCACGCGACGAAGGCGCGACGGTGGTCACCGGCGGCGGTGTGCCCGACATGCCCGAGGCCTTGCGCGACGGCTGCTGGGTGCAGCCCACCATCTGGACCGGGCTGCCGGAGACCGCGGCGGTGATCGCCGAGGAGATCTTCGGCCCCTGCTGCCACATCGCTCCCTTCGACAGCGAGGACGAGGTGCTGGCCAAGGTCAACGCCAACCGCTACGGCCTGGCCACGGCGGTGTTCACGCAGGACATCTCGCGCGCCAACCGCGTGGCGGCGCAAATCGAGGTCGGGCTTTGCTGGATCAACAGCTGGTTCCTGCGCGACCTGCGCACCTCCTTCGGCGGCTCCAAGGCCTCGGGCATCGGCCGCGAGGGCGGCGTGCATTCGTTCGAGTTCTATACCGACCTGCGCAACGTGATGGTCAAGTTCTGACCGCGCGCCCTCCAAGCCACTCTTCGCTGAAAGCACCCGCAACGTGAAACCCGAACTGATCGCCTCGCTGGGCGACGAGCTCTACGAGGCCCTGAAGGCCTGCCGCACGCTCGAGCCGCTGACCAACCGCCACGCCGACATCAGCATCGACGACGCCTACGCCATCCAGCAGCGCATGATGCAGCGCCGCTTCGACGCCGGCGAGAAGGTGGTGGGCAAGAAGATCGGCGTCACCTCGAAAGCGGTGATGGACATGCTCGGCGTCTACCAGCCCGACTTCGGCTGGCTCACCGACGCCATGCTCTACAACGAGGGCGAGGCCATCGAAGCCAAATCGCTGATCCAGCCCAAGGCCGAGGGCGAGATCGCCTTCATCCTGAAGAAGACCTTGAAGGGCCCCGGCGTCGGCGTCGCCGACGTGCTGGCCGCGACCGAAGGCGTGATGACCTGCTTCGAGATCGTCGACTCGCGCATCCGCGACTGGAAGATCAAGATCCAGGACACCGTCGCCGACAACGCTAGCTGCGGCGTGTTCGTGCTCGGCGACCGGCTGGTCGACGTGCGCGATGTGGACCTGGCCACCTGCGGCATGGTGCTCGAGAAGAACGGCGAGATCGTCGCCACCGGCGCCGGCGCCGCCGCGCTCGGCCACCCGGCCAACGCGGTGGCCTGGCTGGCCAACACATTGGGCGCACGCGGCATCGCTCTCGAAGCCGGCGAGGTGGTGCTGTCGGGCTCGTTGGCGATCATGGTGCCGGTGGTCGCAGGCGACAACCTGCGCGTGACCATCGGCGGCATCGGCGGCTGCAGCGTGCGTTTCGTTTGAACCCGAAGGAACAGTCATGAGCAAGAAGATCAAGTGCGCCTTGATCGGCCCCGGCAACATCGGCACCGACCTGCTGGCCAAGCTGCAGCGCAGCCCGGTGCTGGAGCCGGTGTGGATGGTCGGCATCGACCCTGGCAGCGACGGCCTGAAGAAGGCCGCCGAGATGGGCCTGAAGACCACCGCCGAGGGCGTGGACGGCCTGGTGCCGCACATCAGGCGCGAC
This sequence comes from Rubrivivax sp., assembly GCA_035438245.1. Taxonomy (GTDB): domain Bacteria; phylum Pseudomonadota; class Gammaproteobacteria; order Burkholderiales; family Burkholderiaceae_C; genus Rubrivivax. Next base: position 1,590 of record DAORHX010000043.1, on the reverse strand, counting down.
GGCGTGCAGATCGTGTTCGACGCCACCAGCGCCTACGTGCACGCCGAGAACTCGCGCAAGGTCAACGCCGAGGGCGCGATGATGGTCGACCTGACGCCGGCGGCGATCGGCCCGTACTGCGTGCCACCGGTGAACCTGCGCGAACACGTCGGCAAGCGCGAGATGAACGTCAACATGGTCACCTGCGGCGGCCAGGCGACGATCCCGATGGTCTACGCGGTGTCGCGCGTGCAGCCGGTGGCCTACGGCGAGATCGTCGCCACCGTCTCCAGCCGCTCGGTCGGCCCGGGCACGCGCAAGAACATCGACGAGTTCACGCGCACCACGGCCGGCGCGGTCGAGAAGGTGGGCGGCGCCCGGCAAGGCAAGGCGATCATCGTCATCAACCCGGCCGAGCCGCCGCTGATCATGCGCGACACGGTTCACTGCCTGACGTTGGGTGAGCCGAAGCGCGCCGAGATCGAGGCCAGTGTCGCCTCGATGATCGCGGAGGTGCAGAAGTACGTGCCCGGCTACCGGCTGGTCAACGGGCCGGTCTTCGACGGCAAGCGCGTGTCGATCTACCTCGAGGTCGAGGGCCTGGGCGACTACCTGCCGAAGTACGCCGGCAACCTGGACATCATGACCGCGGCCGCCGCGCGGACGGCCGAGATGTTCGCCGAAGAGATGATCGCCGGCAGCCTGGTGCTCGAGCCGGTCGCCGCATGACGGAGAAGACGATGAACCTGCAAGCCAAGAAGATCACGCTGCACGACATGACGTTGCGCGACGGCATGCATCCGAAGCGTCACCAGATGACGCTGGAGCAGATGAAGAGCATCGCCCAGGGGCTGGATGCCGCCGGCGTGCCGCTGATCGAGGTCACGCACGGCGACGGCCTCGGCGGAGCCAGCGTCAACTACGGCTTCCCGGCGCACAGCGACGAGGAGTACCTCGCCACCGTGGTGCCGCTGATGAAGCGCAGCAAGGTCTCGGCGCTGCTGATTCCGGGCATCGGCACGGTGGACCACCTGAAGATGGCGCACGGGCTGGGCGTGCACACCATCCGCGTCGCCACCCACTGCACCGAGGCCGATGTGTCAGAGCAGCACATCGCGCTGGCGCGCAAGATGGACATGGACACCGTCGGCTTCCTGATGATGGCGCACATGAACAGCCCCGAGGGGCTGGTGACGCAGGCCAGGCTGATGGAGGGCTACGGCGCCAACTGCATCTACGTCACCGACTCCGCCGGCCACATGCTGCCCGACGACGTCAAGGCACGGCTCGGGGCGGTGCGCGACGCGCTGAAGCCCGAGACCGAACTCGGCTTCCACGGCCACCACAACCTGGCAATGGGCGTGGCCAATTCGATCGCCGCGATCGAGGTCGGCGCGAACCGCATCGACGCCGCCAGCGCGGGCCTGGGTGCCGGCGCCGGCAACACGCCGATGGAAGTGCTGGTCGCCGTGCTCGACCGCATGGGCGCGACCACCGGCGTCGATGTCTGGAAGATCCAGGACGTGGCCGAGGACCTGGTGGTGCCGATCATGGATTTCCCGATCCGCATCGACCGCGACGCGCTGACGCTGGGCTACGCCGGCGTCTACG
>DAORHX010000042.1:0-15457 GCA_035438245.1 Rubrivivax sp. | reverse complement strand
GCCTCGTGCGGTGCGCCGGCGATGGCGGCCTGCGGGTCGCTGCGATGCGTGGCGTCGAAGTTGTGGGCGCCGTAGTCGGCCACGCCGGCGAGTGCCAGCGTCTCGCCGCCGCGCTCGAGCAGCACGTGTTCGTTGATCAGCACGCACAGGCCCAGGCGGCGCAGTTCGTCGATCCAGGCCTGCGCGCCGCTGTAGTACTCGTGGTTGCCGGTGACGACGAAGGTGCCGTGGCGCGAGCGCAGAGCGGCCAGCGGCGCCACGTGCACCGCCAGATGCTGCACCGTGCCGTCGACCAGGTCGCCGGTGACGGCCACCACGTCGGCCTGCAGCGCGTTGACGCGCTCGACGATCGCCTGCAGGTAGCCGCGCTTGATGGTCGGGCCGACATGCAGGTCGCTGATCTGCGCGATGCTGAAGCCGTGCAGCGCCGGCGGCAGCCCGTCGATCGGCACGTCGACCTGCACCACCTGCGCGACGCGGCGCGCGTTGACATAGCCCCACAGCGTGAACAGCAGCGCCAGCAGCGGCACCGCCAGCGCCGAGGTCGGCAGCAGCCAGGCCGGCCATGCCACCCAGGGCGAGGCCAGCCACGCCGGCAGCCCCAGCAGGTCGCGCAGCAGCGTCAGCACGAACAGCGACGAGAACAGCCCCATCAACAGCAGCCCGCTCCAGGCCAGCCGGTCGGACAGCGGCTGGCGGCGGATGCGCCGCGCCAGCAGCGCCATCGGCATCAGCAGCCACGAGGCCAGCAGCAGCGCACCCAGGCCCCACTGCAGCGCCGGCGCGAAGCCCAATGCGGGGATCAGCCGCCAGCCGATGTAGGCATGCAGCAGCAACAGGACGGACATCAGCAGCGCCATCGGCCACAGATGGGTGCAGGGCGCCGCGCTTCAAGCGACAGCTGTATGCGCATCCAGCCTAGACTTCGCCCATGCTCGATACGCTCGCCCGCCCTGCCGACCCGTTCGCGACGCTGAACGACGAGCAGCGCGCCGTCGTCTTCCACGGCGCCGCCGAGGCGCCGCCGCCGTTGCTGATCGTCGCCGGCGCCGGCTCGGGCAAGACCACCACGCTGGCGGCGCGGGTGGCACGTCTGGTGCTGGACGGCGCCGACCCGCAGCGCATCCTGCTGCTGAGCTTCTCGCGCCGCGCCGCCGCCTCGCTGGCGCACCGCGTCGGCTTGCTGCTGCACCAGGCGCTGGGGCTGCGCGGCACGCAGCCGGCGCCCCAGTTGCCGTGGGCCGGCACCTTCCATAGCATGGCGGCGCGGCTGCTGCGCGAGCAGGCCACGCGCATCGGCCTGCACCCGGACTTCACCATCGCCGACCGCGGCGACAGCGAGGACCTGATGGGCTGGGTGCGCCAGGAGCAGCGGCTGGCGCAGACCCATGCGCGCTTCCCGCTGAAAGGCACCTGCCTGGGCATCCATTCGCGCGTGCTCAACAGCCAGGACAGCCTGGGCACGGTGCTGCAGCAGCAGTTCCCGTGGTGCGCGATGTGGGAGGCCGAACTGAAGCGCCTGTTCGCCGCCTATGCCGCCGAGAAGCAGCGCCAATGCGTGCTCGACTACGACGACCTGCTGCTGTACCTGGTGTTGATGCTCGACGATGCGGCGCTGGCGCGCGAGCTGGGTGATCGTTTCCGCCATGTACTGGTCGACGAATACCAGGACACCAACCGGCTGCAGGCGCGCATCCTGCACCGCCTGAAGCCCGACGGCCGCGGCCTGGCGGTGGTCGGCGACGACGCGCAGTCGATCTATGCGTTCCGCGCCGCCGAAGTGCGCAACATGCTCGACTTCCCGGCGCAGTTCCAGCCGCCGGCGGCAGTGCTGACGCTGCAGCGCAACTACCGCTCGAGCCAGCCGATCCTGCGCGCCTGCAATGCGGTGATCGCCGAGGCCCCGGAACGCTTCACGAAGACGCTGTGGAGCGAGCGCGAACAAGGCGCGGCGCCGCAGCTGGTCAGCGTCGGCGACGATGCCGAACAGGCGCGCTGGGTCGCCGACCAGGTGTTGGCGCAGCGTGAGAACGGTGTGCGGCTGAAGCGCCAGGCGGTGCTGTTCCGCACCAGCCACCACAGCGCGGCGCTCGAACTGGAGCTGCTGCGGCGCGACATCCCCTACCTGAAGTACGGCGGGCTGAAGTTCCTCGAAGCCGCGCACGTCAAGGACCTGCTGTCGCTGCTGCGCTGGCAGCAGAACCCGCGCCACCGGCTGGCCGGCTTCCGCGTCGCGCAGTTGGTGCAGGGCATGGGGCCGGCCAGTGCGCGGCGGCTGCTCGATGACATGGAGCAGGCGGACGACCCGGCCGCGATGCGCCGCGGCTTCCGCCCTCCCCCCGGCGCCGCCGCACCCTGGGCCGAGCTGCTGGCCTGCCTGCAGGCGCTGCAGCAGCAGCCCTGGCCCGACATGCTGCAGCCGGCGCTGCAGTGGTATCTGCCGCAACTGCAGCGCCTGCACGAGGATGCGGCCGTGCGCCGCATGGACCTGGAGCAGTTGCAACGCCTGGCCGGCAGCTTCGCCTCGCGCGAAGCCTTCCTGGCCGAGCTGACGCTGGACCCGCCGCAAGCCACCAGCGAGGTCGTCGAGCCCGCTCTGGACGAGGACTACCTGATCCTGTCGACGATCCATTCGGCCAAGGGCCAGGAGTGGTCGTCGGTGTACGTGCTCAACGTCGTCGACGGCGCGATTCCCTCGGAGATGTCGGCCGGCAGCCGCGCCGGGCTGGAGGAGGAGCGCCGGCTGCTGTACGTGGCGATGACGCGCGCACAGCACCAGCTGCAGCTGCTGGTGCCGCAACGCTTCTACGTCACGCAGCAGGCGGCGCGCGGCGACCGGCATGTGTGGGGCGCACTGTCGCGCTTCATCCCGCCGCAGGTGCAGGCGCATTTCGAGGCCGTGTGTGCCGGCACGGCAGGCGCCGAACTGCCGGCACCCGCCGGCCCGGTGCTCAGCGGCGGCGTGGACCTGGCGGCACGCGCGCGCTCGATCTGGGACTGAAGCCTAGGATCCGCCGCGCAGGCTCAGGACTTCCTCGTCGATCCGTGCCGACCAATGCGGCATCGCCAGACAGCGCTCTGCGCCGGGCTGCAGGCTCGCGTCAGCCCAGCGCCGGCCAGCGCCCGGGCTTGCGTGCTTCAGGCCACGGCTCGGGCCGGCGCGCGCACGACCGGCGCCTCGCGGATCGACAGGTTGACCAGCGCCGCGCCCAGCGCCAGCAGGATGTCGACGTACCAGATCCAGTCGTAGCTGCCGGTGGCCTCGAACACGCGGCCGCCGTGCCAGGCACCGAGGAAGCCGCCGACCTGGTGCGACAGCATGACGATGCCGAACAAGGTGGCCATGTTGCCCAAGCCGAAGAACTTGGCCACCAGCCCCGCCGTCGGCGGCACGGTGGACAGGAAGGTCAGTCCCATCACCGCGGCGAACACCAGCACCGTGGTGCCGGTCTTCGGTGCCGGCACGAACAGCAGCACCGCCAGCGCCCGCGACGCATACATCAGCGCCAGCAGCGACTTCATGCGCCAGCGGCCGATGGCCCAACCCGTGGCCACGCTGCCGACGATGTTGAACAGACCGAGCAGCGCCAGCGACCAGGCGCCGAACTGCACCGGCAGCCCGCAAAGCTCGATGACGCCGGGCAGGTGCGTGGCCAGGAAGGCGACGTGGAAGCCGCAGACGAAGAAGCCCGCGCCCAGCAGCCGGAAGTCACGGTGGCGCAGCGCCTCGCGCACGGCCTCGCGCGTGCTCACCGGCCTGGCCCCGGCCGGCGCCGCCTGCAGCGCGTTGCCCTTGAGCACGAAGGCCGCCGGCAGCGCCAGCAGCACGACCAGGCCGAGAATCTGCAGCGCACCGGCCCAGCCGACGCCGAGCATCAGCGCGCCGGCGATCGGCGCCATCACGAACTGGCCGAAGGAGCCGCCGGCATTGACCACGCCGCTGGCGATGCCGCGCTGGTCGGCGGCGATCAGCCGCGAGGTGGCCGACATCAGCACCGCCGGCCCGGCCATGCCGGCGCCGCCGGCGGCGAGCACGCCGATGGCGAAGATCAGCCCCGCCGTGCTGGTCATGAACGGGGTGATGAAGGTGCCGATGGCCACCAGCAGCACGCCGGTCAGCAGCACGCGGCCGGTGCCGACCTTGTCGGCGATCGCCCCGGCGAAGGGCTGCGTCAGCCCCCACCACAGCTGGCCGAAGGCGAAGGCCAGGCTGATCTGCCCCAGGCCCAGGCCGGTGGCGGTGTTCAGCGAACCGAGGAACAGGCCCATCGTCTGGCGCGTGCCCATGGTCAGCGCAAACACGCCGGCCGCCGCCAGCAGCACCAGCCCCAGCGGCCAACGCTGCGGGTCGGCAGACGAGGGGCTCTTCATCGTCGCCCCCCGATCACCGGTGCCGGTCGCGCGAGCGCCGGGTCCGAACATCGGCGCCTGACTGGATCACCAAGGCGGCCCATGAAGCTTCGCCGATCCGTCATGGCCATCTCGTCGCGACCTGAATGTCGCGGCATAGTACGCGCCATGACGCCGGTCCTCAGCTACCACGCCCACGTCTACTACGACCCGGCCGCGACGCGCGCCACGGCCGAGCTGCTGCGCCGATGCATCGGCGAGCGCTTCGTCGTGCAGATGGGCCGCTGGCATGACGTGCCGGTCGGCCCGCACACTGCGGCGATGTACCAGGTGGCCTTCGCGCCCGAACTGTTCGCGAGCCTCGTGCCCTGGCTGATGCTGCATCGCGACGGGCTGAGCGTGCTGGTGCACCCCAACACGCTGGCGCCACGCGACGACCATCTGCGCCACGCACTGTGGCTGGGCCCGCCGCTGCCGTTGAAGGAAGAGGCGCTGCCGTTGCGCACAGCCGCCGCCGACCAATCGCCGGTCGTGCCCAACACCATGCCGACCCTCGCACCATGATGTTCGTGCCCGCCGTGCAGCCGCTGGCCAGCGCGTCGCCGCTGGCCTGGTGTTTCGCCTTCGTCGACGGCCAGCTGCTGCTGCCCGACGCGCACGACGCGGCGCTGCAGCCGCAGCCGCTGCCCGGCTTCGAGGGCCTGGCGATGGCGCGCCACTACCTGGGGCAGCTCGACGGCCTCGATTGCTGGGCGCTGCAGCTCAGCGCCGCGCCGGCCGGCTGGCGCCGCAGTGCGCTGCGTGCAGCGATGCTGCAGTTCCCCGACGCGCTGATGGGCGTGGCCAGCCGCGCCGCGCAGGTGCTCGAGTGGGACCGCGCGCACCGCTTCTGCGGCGTCTGCGGCACGCCGACCGAGCCGCAGCGGCACGAGCGCTCGCGCAAGTGCCCGGCCTGCGGCCACGCCGCCTACCCGCGGCTGAGCCCGGCCATGATGGTGCTCATCTGGCGCGGCCGCGAGCTGCTGCTGGCACGCTCGCCGCACTATGCGCCGGGCATGTTCAGCGCGCTGGCCGGCTTCGTCGAGCCCGGCGAAGCGCTGGAGGCCTGCGTGCACCGCGAGGTGGCCGAGGAAGTGGGCGTGACGGTGCGCGATCTGCACTACTACGGCAGCCAGAGCTGGCCCTTCCCGCACAGCCTGATGGTCGCCTACACCGCCCGATGGGCCGGCGGCGCACTGCGGCTGCAGGAAGACGAGATCGAGGCCGCCGACTGGTTCGACATCGACGCGCTGCCCGGCATCCCGCCGCGCTTCTCGATTGCCGGGCATCTGATCCGCGACACGGTCGAGGCGCTGCGCAGCGGTGCGCTGGTTCGGCCTTGAGGGCGCCTCAGCTGCGAGCCCGCTCGGCCTCGAGGTAGTCGCAAGCCAGGTGCGCCAGCGTGCGCACGCCCAGCAGCAGGCCGGCTTCGTCGACGTAGAAGCGCGGCGAATGGTTGGGCGCGGCCTGTTTGGGGTCGGTGCCCGGCGGCGTGACGCCGATGAAGACGAACAGCCCCGGCAGCACACGCTGGAAGAACGAGAAGTCCTCGGAGCCGGTGACCTTGGGCACCAGTTCCAGCCCGGCGCCGGCGACGCGCCGCAGCGTCGGCAGCATCGCCTCGGTGAGCACCGGGTCGTTGATGGTCACCGGGTAGTTCTTGTCGATGCACACCTGGCAGCCGGCGCGCGAGCCGCGGCTGACCGCTTCGGCCAGGGTGGTGACACGCTCGTGGATGTCGTCGCGCATGTCTTCGCTGAAGGTGCGGATGGTGCCGCGCATCTCGACGCTGTCGGGGATGATGTTCTCGCGCACGCCGCCGCGGATGGCACCGATGGTCACCACCGCCGGCTCCTCGGTCAGGTCGATGGTGCGGCTGACCACGGTCTGCATGCCCAGCACCACCTGCGCCGCAGTGACGATCGGGTCCACGCCCATCCACGGCGCGGCCCCGTGCGTCTGGCGGCCGAGCACGGTGATCTTCAGCTTGTCGCTGCTGGCCATGGTGGGGCCGCTGCGATAGCCGAGCACGCCGGTGGCCAGGCGCGAGGTGACGTGCAGGCCGAAGATGGCGCGCGGCACGGGCCCTTCCAGCGCCCCTTCGGCAATCATCATCCTGGCACCGCCGTCCTCGCCTTCGGGCGGCATTTCCTCGGCGGGCTGGAAGATGAACTTCACGCTGCCGCGCAACTGTGCGCGCAGTCCGGCCAGGATCTGCGCCACGCCCATCAGGATGGCGACGTGGCAGTCGTGGCCGCAGGCATGCATGACGCCGACCTCCTCGCCGTTCCACTGGCTGCGCACCTTGCTGGCAAAGGGCAGGTCCACCTGCTCGTGAACGGGCAGGCCGTCCATGTCGGCACGCAGCGCCACCACCGGGCCGGGCAGCGCCCCCTTCAGCAGCCCGACCACGCCGGTGTGGGCGACGCCGGTGCGCACCTCGTCCAGACCCAGCGCGCGCAGGTGATCGGCGACCACGCCGGCGGTGCGGAACTCGCGGTTGCCCAGTTCGGGGTGCTGGTGCAGGTCGCGCCGCCAGGCGATGACGGCGGCTTCGATCGTCGAGGCGGCCTGGTCGATGGCGGGTGCGAGCGAACTGCTCGGCTGCGATGTGAAGTCGGGCATCGTGTTTCCTGCGTGCGGGGCGGGTGGGAACCATTGTGCGCCCGGTGCCCGCACGGCCGCAAAGGGTCTGCCTACGCGACCCGGTCCGCCGGGTCGGCGTGGGCGTCGGCCCGGCAGGGCGCGTGGCGGCCCGACAAGGCCAGAGCCGCAGCCGCGCTACAAGGACATGTTGTCGTGCGACAGCACGGTCTTCTTCACGTGCACCGAGACGATCGCCACCACTTCGTCGGGCCGCGCCGGGCGCAGCAGCTGCTCGGACTCCACCGACACCTTGCTGACCAGCGAGTCGTCCTCGAGCAGGCAGAAAAAAGGTCGCGGGTCGGGCTCGTCGGGCAGTTCGGTGCGCCCTTCCATCGAGCCGTGCGGCACGCGCAGCCCGTCGAGCAGCGTCTTCAGCCGGTTGTCGATGTCGCCGCCGTCGGTGATCAGCGTGCCGCGGGGCTGCTGGCGGAACAGCAGCACCGACAGCTCCACGTACAGGTTGAGCCGCTGCGTCACCAGCGGGGCGAACAGCAGCCCGCCCTTCTCGACGATGACCGACACCTTGCCCGGCCGCGCCGGGTGCGCGAGCAGCGTGCCGGCCACGTCGCGCAGCGGATGCTCCTGCCACAGCCGCTGCAACTGCGGGTGCAGCGCACGGCGGATCTCCCACTTGTGCGAGGACTTCGCGCCCTGCCCGCGCAACGGGCCTTCGTAGATCAGGCGAAACTCCATCGTGCGCCGCCGGCTGCCGCTACACGATGCGCGACTTCCTTCCCGCCCAGTACTTGTCGCGCAGCGGCTTCTTGTACAGCTTGCCGGTGGGCAGCCGCGGCAGCGGGTCCATGAAGTCGACGCTGCGCGGGCATTTCAGCTTCGCCAGGTGCTGCTGGCAGAAGCCGATCAGCTCGGCCTCCAGCTCGGGCCCGGCCGGCACGCCCGGCATCGGCTGCACCACCGCCTTGACCTCCTCGCCCATCTCCTCGTTGGGCACGCCGAACACCGCCGCGTCGGCCACCTTCGGGTGCGTGATCAGCAGGTTCTCGCATTCCTGCGGGTAGATGTTGACGCCGCCGCTGATGATCATGAAGCTCGAGCGGTCGGTCAGGTACAGGAAGCCGTCGTCGTCGACGTAGCCGACATCGCCCACCGTGCTCATCGTGCCGTCGGCCGAGCGCGACTGTTGCGTGCGCTCGGGGTCGTTGAAGTACTCGAAAGGCGACGCGGTCTTGAACCAGATCTCGCCCGGCGTGCCCTTCGGTGCCGGCTGCATGTTCTCGTCCAGGATGTGCAGGTCGCCGATCATCACCTTGCCGACGCTGCCCTTGTGCGCCAGCCATTGCGGGCTGTCGCAGGCGGTGAAGCCCAGGCCTTCGGTGGCGCCGTAGTACTCGTGGATGATCGGGCCCCACCATTCGATCATCTGCTCCTTCACCTGCACCGGGCACGGCGCGGCGGCGTGGATGGCGATCTCCAGCGTCGAGCGGTCGTACCTGTCGCGCAGCTCGGCCGGCAATTTCAGCAGGCGGCTGAACATCGTCGGCACCAGCTGGCTGTGCGTGACCTGGTACTTCGGGATCAGGCTCAGGTACTGCTCGGGGTCGAAGTGCTCCATCACGATGACGGTGCCGCCCACGCCCAGCGTCAGGCTCACCGCGGCATTCGGCGCCGAGTGGTACAGCGGCGCCGGCGACAGGTAGACCATGTCCTCGCGGTAGCGCCACAGCTTCTCCAGGAAGTGGAACAGCGGCAGCGGCTGCGACGGCGGCGTCTCGGGCAGCGGCCGCACGATGCCCTTGGGCCGGCCCGTCGTGCCCGACGAGTACAACATCGACGTGCCCAGCTGTTCGTCGGCGATCGGCGTGTCGGGATGCGCGGCGATGGCGATCGCATAGTCCTTGAAAGGCCGGGTCAGCCCCGGCCCGCCGTCCACCACCAGGCACAGCCTGACCTTCGGGCAGGACTTCAGCGCCTCGGCCGCCACCGCCAGCCTGGCGCGCGAGGTGATCAGCAGCTGCGACTCGCTGTTGTTGACGATGTAGGCCAGCTCCTCGGCGGTGAGGAAGCTGTTGATGCAGGTGAAGTACAGCCCGGCGCGGTAGCCGGCCGAGCAGGCTTCGAGGAAGCGGTTGTTGTTCTCCATGAAGATGGCGTAGTGGTCCAGCCGCTTCAGCCCCTGCGCGCGCAGCAGGTGCGCCAGGCGGTTGCTGCGCGATTCGAACTCGCGGTAGCTGACGGCCTCGCCGCTGCCGGCCATGATGAAGGCCGGCCGGTCGGGGTGTTGGGTGGCGTACTTGCCTGGGTACATCGCTCGTCTCCGTGTGTCAGTCTGGATTGAAGAGGTTGCGGCCGTCGTCGGCGCGGTGCACGCACCCGGGGCGGCCGAGGCTGTCGCGGTTCTGCAGGTCCCACAGCCGCGCCGGATCGTCGGGCAGGTTGGCGACGAAGCGCTGGCCGGTGGCATTCAGCCGGCCGAAGACCACCGCGTATTCGGGGCCGTCCTTGCCGTGCATCACGGTGTAGGTCTCGACCGTGGCTGCGCCCTGCGGCGTGTCGGTGAACGGCGCCTTCGGCAGCGCGTCCAGCCGTTGCTGCAGGCGCGATGGCGGCTCGCGCCGCCAGGGGCCGGCCGGTGCGGCCGTCGAATACACGCCGAAGGCATGTTTGGTCACGTAGTTGCCGTTGGCCGTGACCAGGCCGAAGGCGCCGGGTCGCGCGCGCAGGCAGCGCATCATCGCGCCGATCGAATGCGTCACGTAGTTGTTGCCCGGCCCGCCGAAAAACGGCAGCCCGCCGGTGATCGTCAGCCCGCGCGCATCGTCCTCGGCCAGGCCGATCTCGGCGCAGCCGATCTGCACCGCCGAGGCGAAGCAGCTGTAGAGGTCGAAGACCTCGATGTCGGCCAGCGACTTGCCGGCCATGGCCAGCGCCTGGCGCGAGGCGGCGCGAATGGCCGGCGACGCCTGCAGCTCGACGCGCTCGCTGACGTACCAGTGGTCGTGCGCGTCGGCGCAGCCATGCAGGAACACCCACTTGTCGCGCGGGATGCCCAGCTCGCGCGCGGTGGCGACGTTGGTCATGATCACCGCGGCCGCCTGGTCGATGTAGGCATTGGCATTCATCAGCCGCGGGTACGGGAAGCCGATCCAGCGATTGCGCTCGTTCACCGTGACCAGCTGCTCGGCGCTGCAGGCCTCGCGCCGCGTGGCCAGCGGGTTGGCCGCGGCGATGTCGGCGAAGCGACTCATCAGCGCGCCGATGTGCTGCTGGTGCGCGGCGATCGAGCGGCCGCGCGCCGCGCGGATCGCGTTCTCGATCAGCGGATACATGACGATCGCCGCACGCATGCGGTGCAGGTCTTCGTGCTCGTTCCAGCCGCGGCGCGCATCGCCGATCAGCTCGGGTGCGCCGCCGGGGTCTTCGTTCCACACACCGGCCGCGCCGCTGCGCTCCAGCCCCTGCTGCGTGCGCAGCGCCTCGCCGCCGCACAACAGCACCGCACGCATCTGCCCCGCGGCGATCTCTTCGGCGAACTGGTTCAGCAGGTATTGCGGCATGTTGCCGCCGCTGTAGCTGTAGATGTGGCGCGCGGCGTTCAGGCCGAGGCGCAGCGCCACGCTGCGCGGCGGGTTGGCCGAGGTGCCCAGCTTCGTGGCGAAACGCGGCGAGGTGTCGGCGAAGCTGCGGATCATCGCCACCGTGTCGATGGCGTCCGCCATGCCCGGCGCGCCGCAGTCCTGCAGTGCCCGCCGTGCGGCCTGGGCGATCAGCTCGTAGGGCGAGCGCCCCGCCAACGCCGGTGTATCCAGGTCGGTGAGCTCGCCGCAGCCGACGAGCACCGGCACGCGCTCGTCGAGCACGGTCTCAGCCCGACTTGCCCAGGCCCATCGAGCGCGCGATCACCTCCTTCATGATCTCGCTGGTGCCGCCGTAGATGCGCGACACGCGCGTGTCGGCATAGGCGCGCGCGATCGGGTACTCCCACATGAAGCCGTAGCCACCATGCAGCTGCAGGCATTCGTCGATCACCTTGCCGGCGATCTCCGAGCAGCTCAGCTTGGCCATCGACGCGGTGGGCGGATCGAGCTCACCGGCCAACAGCATCTCCATGCAGCGGTCGACGAAGACGCGCGCCATCTGCACCTGCGCCTGCAGTTCCGCCAGCTTGAAGCGCGTGTTCTGGAAGCTGGCCACCGGGTTGCCGAAGACCTTGCGCTCGCGCACGTAGGCCATGGTGTCGTCGATCGCCTGCTGCGCCGACGCCGTGGTGCCGATGGCGATCTGCATGCGCTCCCACGGCAGCTCCTGCATCAGGTAGACGAAGCCCTGGCCCTCCTGCCCCAGCAGGTTGTTCGCCGGCACCTTGACGTTGTCGAAGAACAGCTCGGAGGTGTCCTGCGCCTTCAGGCCCAGCTTCTTCAGCCGCTTGCCCTTCTCGAAGCCGGGCATGCCGCGCTCGGCCAGGAGCAGGCTCGTGCCCTTGGCCCCCAGCGCCGGGTTGGTCTTGGCGACGACGATCACCAGGTCGGCGTTCCAGCCGTTGGTGATGAAGGTCTTGGCGCCGTTGAGCACGTAGTGGTCGCCGTCGCGCACGGCATTCGTGCGCACCGACTGCAGGTCCGAGCCAACGCCCGGCTCGCTCATGGCGATGGCGCCGATGAGCTCGCCGCGCGCCATGCGCGGCAGGAAGCGCTGCTTCTGCTCGTCGCTGCCGTACTTGAAGAGGTACGGCGCGACGATCTCCGAATGCAGCGAGAAGCCCAGCCCCGATGTGCGGGCCTTGGCCGTCTCTTCCATCATTGCCATGCTGTACAGCCGGTCGGCACCGGCGCCGCCGTACTGTTCGGGCATGCTCGGGCACAGGAAGCCGTTGGCCCCGGCCTTGGCCCAGACCTCGCGGTCGACGTAGCCGCGCTCCTCCCAGGCCTCGTGATGCGGCAGCACTTCCTTCTCGAGGAACTTGCGGAACGACGCGCGGAACTCCTCGTGCTCGGGGCTGAACAGCGTGCGGCGGATCATGTGGGACGTCTCCGGGTCAGTCTTCTCACCTGCGCGCAGCCGTGGCATGCGCAGCTCAGCCGTCAAGCGGCCGCCGCGGAACCGGCTCTGCCGGGCCGCGGGCGGCGCCCCCTCGAGGGGGCGGCCGAAGGCCGTAGGGGGTGGGTCAAAGTCTCTCGACGATGGTCACGTTGGCCTGGCCGCCCCCCTCGCACATGGTCTGCAGCCCGTAACGCTTGCCCTTGGCCTGCAGCGCGTGCACCAGCGTCGTCATCAGCTTGGTGCCTGACCCGCCCAGCGGGTGGCCGAGCGAGATCGCGCCGCCGTTGACGTTCAGGCGCGCCGGGTCGGCACCGGTGTGCCGCAGCCAGGCCAGCGGCACCGGCGCGAAGGCTTCGTTGACCTCGTACAGGTCGATGTCGTCGATCTTCATGCCGGCCTTCTTCAAGGCGTGCGTGGTCGCCTGCAGCGGCGCTTCGAGCATGATCACCGGGTCGCCACCGCGCACCGTCATGTGGTGGATGCGCGCCAGCGGCTTCGCACCCAGCGCCTTCAGCCCCTTCTCGTTGACCACCATCACGCCCGAGGCGCCATCGCAGATCTGGCTGGCGTTGGCGGCCGAGATGTAGCCGCCTTCGCGCAGCGTCTTCACGCCGGCGATGCCTTCCAGCGTGGCGTCCATGCGGATGCCTTCGTCGACGGTGTGCAACTCGCTGCCGCCGCTGCCATCCGGCAGGCGCACCTGCACCGGCACGATCTCGGCCTTGAACGCGCCTTCGAGCGTGGCCGCCTTGCCGCGCTGGTGGCTCAGCAGCGAATAGCGGTCGAGCTGATCCTTCGTCTGCTTCCACTTCTCGGCGATCATCTCCGCGCCCATGAACTGGCTGAAGTCCGGGCCGGGGAAGCGCTGGCGGATCACCGGGCTCATGTAGTGGCCCAGGCCCGCTTCCTTGTAGACCTTGCCCAGCGCACCCATCGGGATGCGGCTCATGCTCTCGACGCCGGCGGCGATGACGCAATCCATCGTGCCCGACATCACCGCCTGCGCGGCGAAGTGCAGCGCCTGCTGCGACGAGCCGCACTGGCGGTCGATGGTCACGCCGGGCACGTCCAGCGGCAGCTTCGAGGCCAGCACCGCCATGCGGCCGATGCAGCCGCTCTGCTCGCCGGCCTGCAGCACGCAGCCCATGATCACGTCGTCGACCAGCGCCGGGTCGGCGCCGCTGCGCTCGACCAGCGCATCGAGCACCTGTGCCGCCAGGTCCACCGGGTGCCAGCCGGACACCCGCCCGCCCTTGCGGCCGCCTGCCGTGCGGGCGGCGGCGACGATATAAGCTTCAGCCATGATTCGCTTCCTTCCGAATGCGCCCGAGGCTCTTCGGGCGCGACAATGGGAAGGCGCAGCATAGCGCGTAGCGCGTGCCGCTGAACCGTCGCGCAAGTGACACCACAACCTGGAGATCGACCCCTCATGAAACTCTCTTCCGACATCTCGGCCGTCGTCACCGGCGGCGCCTCCGGCCTGGGTGCCGCCACGGCGCGCCGCCTCGCCAGGAGCGGCGTCAAGGTGGCGATCTTCGATCTGAACACCGAGGCCGGCGAGGCGCTGGCCAAGGAGATCGGCGGCGTGTTCTGCAAGGTCGACGTGACCAACGAAGAGCAGGTCGATGCCGGCTTCGCCAAGGCGCGCGCCGCCCACGGCCAGGAGCGCGTGCTGGTCAACTGCGCCGGCACCGGCAACGCCATCAAGACCGCCAGCCGCGACAAGAAGACCGGCGAGATCAAGGCCTTCCCCACGGCCAACTTCGACCGCATCATCCAGATCAACCTGGTCGGCACCTTCCGCTGCATCGCCAAGAGCGCCGCCGGCATGCTGACGCTCGACCCGCTGGAGCACGGCGAGCGCGGCGCCATCGTCAGCACCGCGTCGGTGGCGGCGCAGGACGGGCAGATCGGCCAGGCCTCGTACTCGGCATCGAAGGCGGCCATCGTCGGCATGACGCTGCCGATCGCACGCGACCTGATGGGCGAAGGCATCCGCGTCAACACCATCCTGCCGGGCATCTTCGAGACCCCGCTGCTCGCCGGCTTGCCGGACAACGTCAAGGACGCGCTGGCCGCGTCGGTGCCCTTCCCCAAGCGCCTGGGGCAGCCCGACGAATACGCGGCGCTGGCCGAGTTCATGATCAGCACCGGCTACATGAACGGCGAATCCGTCCGCATCGACGGCGCGATCCGCATGGCACCGAAATGAGCGCCAAGGCAGCCGCCCCCGCCAACCCGGACGCCGCGTTGGCCGACGAACGCGACCGGCTGCCCAAGCCCACGCTGGTCTACCCCTTCGAGCAGCGGCCTGAAGCCGGCACGGCGCTCGAAGTGGCGCCCGGCGTGGTGTGGATGCGCATGCCGCTGCCGATGATGCTGGACCACATCAACATCTGGGGCCTCGAGGACGGCGACGGCTGGGCCATCGTCGACACCGGCATGCGCACCGACGAGACGCTGGCCGCGTGGCGCCAGCTGTTCGCCGGCGCCACCGACGGCAAGCGCTTGAGCCGCGTCTTCGCCACGCACATGCACCCCGACCACATCGGCATGGCCGGCTGGCTGACGCGCAAGTTCGACATCCGGCTGTGGATGACGCGGCTGGAATACCTGCACTGCCGCGTGCTGATGGCCGACACCGGCCGCGAAGCGCCGGACGACGGCGTGGCCTTCTACCGCCGCGCCGGCTGGAGCGACGCCGCCATCGAGAACTACCGCGCGCGCTTCGGCAACTTCGGCAAGCGCATCCATGCCATGCCCGACAGCTACCGCCGCATCGTCGACGGCGAGGTGCTGCGCATCGGCGCGCACGACTGGCGCGTGATCGTCGGCACCGGGCATTCACCCGAACATGCCTGCTACCACTGCCCCGAGCTGAAGCTGTTGATAAGCGGCGACCAGGTGCTGCCGCGCATCTCGTCGAACGTCTCGGTGCAGCCCACCGAGCCCGACGCGAACCCGATGTCCGAATGGCTGGAATCGCTGGCGAAGATCAAGGCGCAGGTCAGCGACGACGTGCTGGTGCTGCCGGCGCACAACGAGCCCTTCCGCGGCCTGCATGCGCGGCTGGACTATCTGGCGACAGGCCAGGAGCGCACGCTGGCGCGGCTGCGCAGGTCGCTGGCCGAGCCGCGCCGCACCATCGACGTCTTCGCCTCGCTGTTCGGCCGCGCCATCGGCGAGAACGACTCCACGCTGCTGAACCTGGCCACCGGCGAGAGCCAGGCCTGCCTGAACTACCTGCTGCAGCGCGGCGAGATCACGCGCGAACTCGACGCCAACGGCGTCGCCTGGTACCGGCACGTCGGCGATTGATGACCGGTTGAGACCAAGCCGTCGCTGACGGCGCAAAGCAGCCGCAATTCGAACAGCCAACGTCGTCGCGCTTCGGCGCGGCGCGACAGGCGGCACCCGCCAGGGG
>DAORHX010000041.1:0-15477 GCA_035438245.1 Rubrivivax sp. | reverse complement strand
CATGACGGCCTGCACGCGCGCATCGGCCACCAGGCGCGCGCCGACGGTCGAACCTTCGCCGGGCAGCAGCTGCACGGCCGCGGCCGGCACGCCGCCCTCGTGCAGCAGGCGCACGGCCTCGGCGGCGATCAGCGGCGTCTGCTCGGCCGGCTTGGCCAGCACCGTGTTGCCGGCCGCCAGGGCCGCAGCAATCTGGCCGATGAAGATGGCCAGCGGGAAGTTCCAGGGGCTGATGCACAGCACGGGCCCCAGCGGACGGTGGCTGCCGTCGAAGTCGGCGCGGGCCTGGGCGGCGTAGTAGCGCAGGAAGTCGATCGCCTCGCGGACCTCGGCCACGCCGTTGGCGCAGGTCTTGCCCGCCTCGCGGGCGAGCAGCCCCAGCAACTGCGGCAGCCGTGTCTGCAGCAGTTCGGCCGTGCGCTCCAGCGCGGCAGCCCGTTGCGCGGCCGGGACGCCGGCCCAGGCCGGTGCGAACGCCTCGGCGGATCGCAGCGCCGCCTCGACATCCTGGTCGTCGGCGGTGCGTACCCGGCCGACCACGTCGCGGTGATCGGCCGGATTGCGCACCGGCTCCCAGCATGGCTGCGCCGGCGTCGCCGGCGTCGCCGGCTGCGCCAGCAGCGCCTCGGCCGACCACTGTGCCTTTGCGCTGTCCACCAGCACGCCTTCCAGCTCGCGCAGCGTCTGCTCGTTCGACAGATCCAGCCCCTGCGAGTTGAGCCGGCCCTGGCCGTACAGGGCTGCAGGATGGGCGATGGCCGGGTGCGGCCGCCCCAGTTCTCCCTCTTCGGCCGCCATGCGTTCGACGGCGGCCACCGGATCCTCGACCAGCGACTCGATCGAAATCGTGGAATCGGCGATGCGGTTGACGAAGGAGGTGTTGGCGCCGTTCTCCAGCAGACGCCGCACCAGGTAGGCCAGCAGCGTCTCGTGCGTGCCCACCGGCGCGTAGATGCGGCAGGGGCGGCCCAGTTTGCCGTCTTCGGTGCGGCCGACCACCTGCTCGTACAGCGGCTCGCCCATGCCGTGCAGGCACTGGAACTCGTATTGACCGCTGTGGTATGCCTCGGGGCCGGCCAGCGTGTAGATCGCCGCCATGGTGTGGGCGTTGTGGGTGGCGAACTGCGGGTAGATCTGCGCCGGCGCATCGAGCAGCCGGCGCGCGCAGGCGATGTACGACACGTCGGTATAGACCTTGCGCGTGTAGACCGGGAAGCCGTCCTGGCCCTCGACCTGCGCACGCTTGATCTCGCTGTCCCAGTACGCGCCCTTGACCAGCCGCACCATCAGCCGGTGGCGGCTGCGGCGCGCCAGGTCAATGACGAAGTCGATGACGTAGGGGCAACGCTTCTGATAGGCCTGGATCACGAAGCCGATGCCGTTCCAGCCGGCCAGCGCGGGCTCGAAGCACAGCCTTTCCAGCAGGTCCAGCGACAGCTCCAGCCGGTCGGCCTCCTCGGCATCGATGTTCAGGCCGATGTCGTAGCGCTGCGCCAGTTGCGCCAGGTTGCGCACCACGGGATAGAGCTCGTCCATCACCCGGCCGTGCTGCGAGCGGCTGTAGCGCGGGTGCAGCGCGGACAGCTTGATCGAGATGCCCGGCCCCTCGACCACGCCGCGGCCGGCCGAGGCCTTGCCGATGGCATGGATCGCCTGCTCGTAGGCTTGGCGGTAGCGGTCGGCGTCCTCGGCCGTCATCGCCGCCTCGCCGAGCATGTCGTACGAGTAGCGGAAGCCCTGCGCCTCCAGGCCCATCGCGTGCTGCAGCGCGTCGCCGATCGTCTCGCCGGTGACGAACTGCTCGCCCATCATGCGCATGGCCATGTCCACGCCCTTGCGGATCATCGGCTCGCCGCCCTTGGCGATGAGTCGCGTGAGCAGTGCGGACAGCGACGACTCGCTGTGCGTGGCGACCAGCTTGCCGGTCAGCAGCAGGCCCCAGGTGGCGGCGTTGACGAACAGCGACGGGCTGCGGCCGGCATGCGTTTGCCACTGGCCGCGTGCGATCTTGTCGCGGATGAGGGCGTCGCGCGTGGGCTTGTCGGGGATGCGCAGCAGCGCTTCGGCCAGACACATCAGCGCCACGCCTTCCTGCGAGGACAGCGCATATTCCTGCAGCAGGCCCTGCACCAGGCCGGAGCGGCCGGCGGAGCTCTTGCGCTCACGCAGCCGCTGTGCGATCTGCAGGGCCAGCGCATGGGCGCTGCGGCCGGCCTGAGGCGCCATTCGGGCTTGCGGCAGCAGGCCAGCCACAGCTGCAGGCTCGGGCAGCCTGAAGGCCGCGGTGATGCGCTCGCGCAGTGCGCCGGAGCCGGCGGGCCCCCCGGCGAAACCGCGGAAAAGCGTGGAAGGATCGATCGGCGCGCGCGAAGCCATGGATGTCTGTCGAGTTGACTGCGATAACGCGCATAATGCCCGGCGTTCTACCGAGTCTTTGTTCGAATTCAATAGTCGATGCCGAATAAATCTCTAGAAGAAGGCGCCGAGCTGCTCGGCCTGGACCGGCTGGACCTGCGCATCCTGGCGGCCCTGCAGGTGGACGGGCGCATCACCAACCTGAAGCTGGCCGAGGCCATCGGGCTGTCGCCCACGGCCGTGCTGGCGCGGGTGCAGCGCCTCACCCGCGACGGCTACATCCTGGGCTACGAAGCGCGCCTGAACCCGCTGAAGCTCGGCGCCGGCATGCTGGTGTTCGTGGAAGTCCTGCTCGACCGCACGACGCCCAATGTGTTCGACGCCTTCAAGGCGGCGGTGCAGGTGCGGCCGGAGATCATGGAATGCCACATGGTCGCCGGCGGCTTCGACTACCTGATCAAGACGCGCAGCGCCGACATGAACGACTACCGCAACTTCGCCGGCAGCGTGCTGTGGCAGTTGCCCGGTGTGCGCGAGACGCGCACCTATGCGGTGATGGAAGAGGTCAAGAACTCCGCCCGGCTGGCGCTGCCGGGGGTCTGAGAGATCCCGGATCCGGCCTCGGCCATGCATGCATCACTCGACCAGACGCTGTCGCATCAGGTCACGCACCAGCTCCAACGCAGGCGACTCGGTGCGCCGCGCCAGCGTGACGAGGCCGAAGCGCCCGGTCACGTTCAGCGCGGGCTCCAGACTCAGCTCGACGAGGTCGGGCGCGGCGGCGCGCACCGCCAGCAGCACGGCGTCGGTGGTCCGCGTCAGCTCGATCAGGCTGGACAACTCGTCGCAGCGCAGCGTGACGCAGACATCGGGGTGAGCCTGCGGCCCGTAGCGCTCGACCAGGAGACGCGCGACTTCGCCGGACAGCGGTGTCGAGGCGATCGGGTGCGCGCGCAGCGCCTCGAACGTCAGCGCGCGGCGCCGGCGCGCCAGCGCGTGGCCGCGGCGCACCATGAATGCGCCGCGCATCTCGTAGACGAAGTCGGTGCGCAGGTCGGGGGCCGGGTCGAGCGAACGTGCATCCACCACCAGGCCGTCGAGTGCCTTGGCGCGCAGCGACTGCACCAGCAGCTCGGTGCGGCTGCGCGTGATCTCCAGCCGCAGCCGGCGGTGGTCGGTGCACGCCTTGCGCAGCAGCGCCAGCATCAGCATCGCGCCGGGCCCCGAGCCCATGCCGATGCGCAGCGAGCCGGCGGCGTGCTCCTTGACGCGGCGTGCGCGCGTGCGCAGCTCGTCGGCGTCGAACACGATCTGGCGCGCCCGTTCGAGCGCCTCGCGTCCGTGCACGGTCCACTCGATGCGGCGGCCGATGCGGTCGAGCAGCGGCAGCTGCAGCTCGTCCTCGAGCGCGCGGATGCTGCGGCTCAACGCCGGCTGGCTCAGGTGCACGGCCTGCGCCGCCTTGCTGAACGAGGCCCGGTCGGCGAGCGCGAGCAGGTGGCGCAACTGGACGAGTGTCATCGGCGCGGCTCCATCATGAATGCAGCGGCCGCATGCTAATGCGGATCAAAATGCATTGGACGTTCGGAGGATCGCTGCCTACAGTGCTGCACCTGCCCACACACCCCCATTTGGAGCCGCCCCATGACCTTCGCCGCCACCCGCCGTGCCGCCATCACCGCCTGCCTGGCGCTTTGCTGCAGCGCAGCATGGTCCCAGACGTACCCGAGCAAGGCCGTGAACCTGATGGTGCCGTACCCGGCCGGCGGCCCGTCGGATGCGTCGGCGCGCATCTTCGCGACGCCGCTGGGCAAGGAGCTGGGCCAGCAGATCATCGTCGAGAACCTCGGCGGCGTCAGCGGCGCGCTGGCGGCGCAGAAGGTGCTCGCAGCGCCGGCCGACGGCTACTACATCTTCCAGGGCACGCCCAACGAACTGATCCTGTCGCCGCTGGCCAATGCGGCGGTCAAGCTGAAGGCCGAGGACTTCCGCCTGGTGCACCCGCAAGGCTCGGCGGTGCTGGTGTTCGTCACCCGCGCCGACCTGGGCGTCAAGAGCGTCGACGAACTGATCGCGCTGGCGCGGAAGTCGGCCGACAAGCCGCTGACCTACGGCAGCGTCGGCATCGGCTCGCTGTACCACCTGATCCTCGAGGAGGTGCAGCAGACCACCGGCACCAAGCTGCAGCACGTTCCCTACAAGGGCAACGCGCCGCTGCTGACGGACCTGGGTGGCGGCCAGGTCGATTTCGCGGTGCTGGCTTACAGCGCGGCGATGGGCGCGCTGGCCGACCAGGGCAAGCTCAAGGTGATCGGCCAGCTCGGCGCGCAGCGCTCCGAGCTGCTGAAGAACGTGCCCACCGCGGGAGAGGGCCAGGCGCTCAAGGGCATCGACTACAAGATCTGGGGCGGCTTCTTCGTACGCAAGGACACGCCGGAAGCCGTCGTGCAACGGCTGCACACCGCGCTCACCAAGACGGTGCAAGATCCAACGGTGCGCTCGCAAATGGACGCGCAGACCCAGGCCGCAGCCCCGCCGACGTCGCTGGCGGATTCGGCGAAGTTCTACGAGAGCGAGATCGCGCGCTACCGCGCGATCGCCAAGAAGATCAACCTGCAGCCGCAGTGACTGAAGGCACCATGAGCCCCCTGCTCGACGCACTGCACGCGCGCGCGGACGAGTTCGTCGCCGTGCGGCGCGACATCCACCGCCACCCCGAACTCGCGTTCGACGAGCACCGCACCGCGGCGCTGGTCGCGGACAAGCTTCGCGCCTGGGGCTACGAGGTCACCACCGGCATCGGCGGCACCGGCGTCGTCGGTGTGCTCCAGCGCGGTCACGGTACCAAGCGCCTGGGCCTGCGCGCCGACATGGACGCGCTGCCGATCGACGAGGCCACCGGGCTCGAATACGCCAGCGCGAACCAGGGCGTGATGCACGCCTGCGGCCACGACGGTCACACCGCGATGCTGCTGGCCGCGGCGCAGCATCTGGCCGAGCGCGGCCCCGGTTCCGGTTTCGACGGCACGCTGCACCTGATCTTCCAGCCGGCCGAAGAAGGCGGCGGCGGCGCGCTGCGCATGATGGACGACGGCCTGTTCGAGCGCTGGCCCTGCGACGCGGTGTTCGCGATGCACAACATGCCCGGCATCCCGCAGGGGCGGCTGGTGCTGCGCGAAGGCGCGGCGATGGCCTCGTCGGACTACGCGACGATCACCATCGACGGCATCGGCGGCCACGGCGCGATGCCGCACAAGGCGGCCGATCCGATCGTCGCTGCGGCCAGCATCGTGATGGCCTTGCAGAGCATCGTCTCGCGCAACGTCGATCCGCAGCAGGCCGCGGTGGTGACGGTCGGTGCGCTGCACGCCGGCCGCGCCAACAACGTGATCCCGGCGCAGGCCACGCTCGAGCTCAGCGTGCGCGCGCTCGACCGCGACGTGCGCACGCTGCTGGAACAGCGCATCAAGGCGTTGGTGGCGGCGCAGGCCGAGAGCTTCGGCGTGCGCGCGACCGTCGCGTGGCGCGCCGGCTATGCGGTGCTGGTCAACACGCCGGCCGAGACGGCCTTCGCGCGCGAGGTCGCGCTCGAACTGCTCGGCCCCGATCGCGTCACGCTGCAAGGCAACGCGGTGACCGGCAGCGAGGACTTCGCCTTCATGCTCGAGCGCGTGCCCGGCAGCTACCTGCTGATCGGCAACGGCGATGGCCCGGGCGACGGCCACGGCGCGTGCATGGTGCACAACCCGGGCTACGACTTCAACGACCGCAACGTCGCCATCGGCGCCGCCTACTGGGTGCTGCTGGCCGAGCGTTTCCTGGCGCGTGAAGGGGGCACGGCGCACGCGTAGGCGCCGTTCTCGAGGCAGAAGAGCGCCGACACTTCCCTGCCGATCGGCATGCAGGCGACCCTCCGTACAGTCGGGCGCCAAGCGACACCCTATGCAAGTGGTTTCGCGCCATGGCTTTCCGCCGACGCGCGCCCAACGGTCGCTCTTCGTCACAGGGCCCAATGGTCATTTGGCGCTCAGTCGGAAACTGTGACGTCACAGACCTCGTCACAGAGCCCGTCTCAAGGACCGCACGTCAAAACGCCCGCGGTAGGCGGGCGCTTGCAAGTGCTTGTCCTTGTTCAGCTGAAGCGACCGATCGTTTGGCGCGGCTGGCGGGGATCGAACCCACGACCCTTGGCTTCCGAGGCCAAAGGGCTTGCCGGCACAACAGTTCCAACCAGCGTGTCCCCGACCTTGGTCGGTGGTGGCCTCGGACCAGGGCGTCAATGCGCGGACTCGCCGCGTTGGTTCTTCCGTTGTACACTTTCAATACGTACATCAAGGGAGCCGACATGCCCCGCGCTTTCATCGAAGACAACAGCCGGCTTGCCTTTCGCGTTCGTGCGGAGGACAAGGCCACGCTGATGCGTGCCGTGGCGATCGAGCATACCGACATGACCGACTTCATCTTGCGCCATGCACTGGACGCTGCCCGCAAGGTGATCGAGCAGTCCGAGACCGTGACCTTGTCTGCGCGGGACAGCTTGCGGGTGCTCGATGTGCTGGAAAACCCGCCGGTGCCCAATGCCAAGCTTCAGCATGCAGCCAGCCGGATGTCCAAGCACGCATGAGCTTGCCTGAGTGGCGAGAAGCGTCGATCGCCAAATCGCATGACCGTGAGGGCTTCGATTGCGGTGACGCGGACCTGAACGAATTCCTGCGTCGGCACGCGCGGCAAAGCAGCGAGCGAGGTGGCGCGAAGACCTTCGTCGCGACGCCTGTAGGCGATGACGCGCGCGTCCTGGGTTTCTACAGCCTCAGCCCGGCCTCCATCGAATATGCGCAGACGCCGGCCTTGGTGAAGAAGGGGTTGGCCCGGCACGACGTGCCCGTGTTTCGTCTGGCCCGTCTGGCCGTGGATCGGACGATGCAGGGGCAGGGCTTGGGTGGACAGCTGCTGTTGGCCGCTGGCCGCCGGTGCATTCGCGCTGCCACGGAGGTCGGGGGTGTCGCCCTGCTGATAGATGCCAAGAATGACAGGGCGGCGCGCTGGTACGAAGCCTATGGCGCGCTTCGCCTGCTGGACGCCACGCGGTCGCTGGTGCTGCCACTTGCCACCATCGAAGCTGCCCTGAAGGCGGCCGGGCGCCTGTAGCGAGGCGTTGTAGCCTTGCCGGCACGCACCGACGACGAACGCCGATTCCGTTGATGCGCCCCGCTGAGCTCGCCCCGCCAATGTCGTGGGCCCGCTGAAAGTTGGGAGCAGGCTGACGGCAGCCGGTCAGGCATTGCGGTCCAATGACAGCTGTCGACTTCAGCCCGCCGTTGATTTTGCGCGTGATGGCCTCGTTGCAACCCACGCGCGCCCCGTGCGGGGCGCGCGACATGCGGGCATGCGGTGCGGGCTCAGGTCATCGACATGGGCCACGAGACCAACGGTCGAATCGGCAAACTGCGCGCAGCCGTGGGCCACTGGTGGGCCAAACTTGGGCCAGGCGTGTCCCCAACTTGAAGCTGCTGCCTTTGGTCTTAATCCGGCCTCGTGCTGGACCTGCCGAAGAGGACATTCGCGCGAAGGTGGTTGACGGTGTACGCCTTCAGCACACGTCTGCCGCGCGCACCGTCACGGATTGCTTTCAGTTCCGGACACGCGTCGGAGTGGATGTCGCGGTGTCTGCTCTGCATGCCGTACGGAAAGCAGGGGTGGCGTCCATGGACGATATCTGGCGATGCGCCAAGGGTGCTGGCGTTGCAGAGGTGATGCTTCCGTATCTGGAGGCGATCGATTGACTGGCGAGCGCGTGACGGAAGCTCAGCAGTTGCTTGGTGCAATTGCTGATAGGCGCCGCGAAGAACTCAGCGCGACGTTGACTTGGTTACTCGCCGAAAATCTTGCTCTGCGGCTCGGCCGAAGCGTCATGCGTGAGCGGTTGCTGTTATTCGGCGACTTGATGCTGCACACGCTTCTCGGATCCGATCCTCCGTTTGAGTGGGACGCTGAGCTCCTGGCGCTGGGCCCAACCACTCCGGAAGAGCTTGCGCGATGCCTTCGCGAGGTATGCGATGTTGACCTCGAGGACGGCCTAGACCTCGAGCTGCCTGTCGGCGGGGTTGCCGAACCCGCAGTGACCTCCTTCGGCAGGCAGGTGACCGTCACTTTGGTCGGAGCCCTCGGGGCGATGAGATTGCCCTTGAAAGTCGTGGTTCGACTCGATGAGCAGATCTACGAGAAGCGCAGCGATTGCTCCCTCTCCTCGGCTCTCAAGAAATCTGTGGCCTCACGTGTGACGGCGTGTCCTCCGACCACGGCGGTTGCCCTGCTGCTGCGCTCGATTGCCAAGTCGGGCATAGCGACCACGCGTCCCAAGGTACTGTGGAATCTCTACAGCCTGATCAACTGCGGAAAGGTTGAAGCGAGCTTTGCGCCGGCCGCCATCGCTGCGGCGTTTGCGGAGTCCGGGACGCCCCTCCCAAGGACACTTCCGCTTGCCCTGAGCGAAGAGTTCGCCACCCATGACTCACGGAGACAGATGTGGGAGGCCTATAGGAATCGAGCGCGGATCCCGGCCCCAGATCTGGCCGAGGTCGTCGGCCAGGCGCAGCGAACCGTGTGGCCATGGTTTGTGCAGGCGGGCTCTCGATCGGCGTCACAACCGTTTGGTGGAGAGTAGGGACCTCGGATCTGCCAAACGTGGCCGGTTCAGCACTTGCTGGGTGGGTTACGGAGACGCCTCAGCTTGACTAATTCTTGTGAATAGGCAAAGTGTGACATGCTTATTCTATAATATTTAGCATGGAAGTGCCGAAAACAGAGCTGTTCTCCGTTCTCCAGGAGTTCAACCCTTGGTGGCAAGGTCAAGCCCTGGCCGACCTGCCAGACTGGGAGCGCAGCGCCACGCGCCAGGTGTGGGACTGGGTGCGGGACACGGAAAACCGGCGCTCGCTGCTACTGTCCGGCGCCCGTCAAGTTGGCAAGACCACCATCTTCCGCCAGACCATCCGCAAGCTCATCGCCAGCGGCTTCTCCAGCGGCGACGTGCTGTACGCTACCTTCGACCATCCGCTGCTGAAGCTCGCCGGCCTGCAGCGCACGCTGCAGGCGTGGGACGAGCTGTACCCGGCTACACCTGGCGGCCAGCGGCTCCTGTTCCTAGACGAGATCCAGTACGTACCCGACTGGCAGACCTGGCTCAAGCACCAGGTCGACTTCCAGCGCACGCACCGTGTTGCCGTCACCGGCTCGGCCGACCCGCTGCATGGCGGCTCGGTGGAGTCCGGAGTGGGCCGCTGGGAGACCATTCCGCTGCCGACGCTCTCGTTCGCCGAATACCTGCGCTTGCGGCAAGTCCAGGTGCCAGAGAACCTGCCACCGCTGAAGTCACTGCGTAGCCTATTTTCCTGGACACCGGCGGAGTTCGCCCGAGTGGCCAAGCTGGCGCAGCCGTTGACAGCTCACTTCCACGAGTACCTGCTGCGCGGTGGTTTCCCCGAGCCCGCGATGGTGAGCGACCTCACGCGCTGCCAGCGCCTGCTGCGCGAAGACATCGTCGACAAGGTACTCAAGCGCGACATGACCGCGCTCTACGGCGTGCGCCGCGTGCTGGAGGTGGAGAAGATCTTTCTCTACCTCTGCTACCACGATGGCGGCATCCTCGATATTCCGACTCTCACCCAGCAGCTCGAGGGCGTAAACAAGCAGACCGCGCTGAACTTCCTGGCGCTGTTCGAGAGCACGCACCTCATCTATCGCCTGAAGCCGTACGGCTACGGCAAGGAGGTGCTGCGTGGACGCGACAAGGTCTACCTCGCCGACGCTGCGCTGCCTGGAGCCGTGCTGCTGCTGGGTCGCAAGCTGCTGCAGGATCCGCAGCGACTCGGCGCCGCGGTGGAGACGGCGTTCTTCAAGCACGTCTATACGCGCTACTACGGCCAAACGCCGCGTTTCAGCTATTGGCAGGACAAGCGCAACCGCGATCTCGAGGTAGACCTGATCGCCGAACTCGGTGATCGCCTAGTGCCCTTCGAAGTGAAGTACCAGGATGCCGAGGTCACGATCAAGCGGCTGAAGGGCATGCGCCTGTTCCTCGAAGAGCGCAAGGTTCAGCAGGGCTATGTGATCACGCAGCGCTGGGACGACTTCAAGGTGCTCGACGTGACGTCAGCCCGTACTGGACAGGAGCAGGCTAAGCTGGACGCACAGATCCTGTCGATTCCTGCGCCGCTGGCTTGCTACTGGTTGTCCGCGTAATGGAACCCTCATTGGCGCAACGCACGGGCAATCGCGACTTGGCTCAGCGCGGTGGCGTAGACTCACGTGGTCGGTGTGCGACTACAGCTACCGATGCGTGAGTTGAGGTTTGCCCAGATCATCATGGCAGTTTGGAACGCGCGAAGGAACGATGCATTGGCAGTGACCAATGGTCGCTCTCGCGTGTGGCCCCGGAAGGACCGAATCGATGGATGGTGTGACACGCAAGCGGCGGCACTAGAGTGCATATGGCGTCATGTGTCACACATCCAAAACGCTCGGTTCTAGAGGGAAAAGTGGTGTGACACCCCTCTTGAAGCCATACGGGTCCGATGTAAACCATCTGGGCTACACGATGGTGAAGTGGCCTCCGAAGCCAAGGTTCGATCCCCGCCAGCCGCGCCAGGATTCTCTAAGAACAGCAAGCACTTGGGACGCAGCAACGCCGACAGCAAGTCGGCGTTTTTGCTTTGTGGCGACCCCCAGACGAAGGATATCGGTCAGCTTTCCGAGACTTGTCAGGCTCTGGCATAGCCGGCAGCGGATAGTCCTGCACGGCTCTGACGTCGACGCGCAGATGAACTTGTCTGTACTTGGTGAGTTGGCGACGGCCGATGCTGTGGTTCAACACGCGACGCAGCGCAATCCGCGCTTGGGGGCTGCCCTGCAGGCCAAGCATGGCTGCGAACTATCCGGCGAGCGGGCAGGTAGGTGTCGCTCACGCTGCCCGCGAGGAAGGCGGGCTGAGGCACCTTCGCGATGCGCTTCAAGCCGTGCCCGGCAACGGACCACTCCCCTTCACCCAATCGGCCAGCGGTCCGCTGACGAACTGGCTGGGCCGCCACCCGCCGCGCAGCTTGTCGAGCAAGAAGCTGTCGACCGCGCCGATCCCCACCCCGGCAGCGATGCCAAGGCCCTGGACCCCGGTGAGCGCACCGACCTTCTCGTCGAGTGCGATGCCGGCGCCCGTGAAGACGATGAAGCGCAGGATCTTTCCAGGAAGGCTGTCAAGCCACGTGCCGCGTTGCATGTAGTGCATGTAGTTGCTGATCAGGTGCGTGTCCAGGGACTGCGACCGCATCCAGGTCGAGAAGCGCTCTTTCTCCGCGAGCAGTCGGGCGAGCTTCAGGAAGCCTTCCCTGCGCTGTGCCAGCGACACGCCCGTCACCGGCGCCCCGATGGCCTTGGCGTCGTTGAAGATCACGGTCTGGAACAGCGCCAGCTCTTCAAGCGACGCACGGGGCGCCGCGCTCGCGATCTGCGAAGCAATGCCCGCGCTGTAGGCCGCATCCACGGCGAACTCCGCGTTCAGGTGGGCGGCCGCTTCGAGCGACGCGGCGAACTGCGACAGCTCATTGATCAGCTGCTCGGGGGTATAGGGCAGGAGCTCGAGCCCTGCCTGCCGAAGCTGATGAAGCTCATCGAAGTTCGAGAACGGCTCCTGCCGGGTACCGAAGCCGTAAGCCCCCAAGCCCTGTCCTGGCTGGCCGCTGCCCAGGTTCTCATCGATGTAGAGCCCGTTCTCCCGGAGGCTGACCCAATGCGCCTGCCCGGGGTTGTGTGCATCGAGCATCGACCTGGCGGCTTCAAGGATGCTGGGCATGCCGACGATCGCCCGTGATTGGCGGACCTGCTTCTTCCACGACTTGTTGGCCAGCAGGCCGTCCAGCTTGCTCGCCGGACCGGCGCCGACGGTATCGACGATGGTCTGGCGGGACGCGGTGTCGATCGAGCGCAGGTTCTCTTCGAGCATGTCCAGGCCCGCCAGGCTCCAGGACAAGCCGTGGTCCTGAACGACATAGCTCCCGCCGTGCATGAAATGGCCTGCGCTGAGCGAGATCGGAATGGCGCTCAGTCGATCGGCGCTCATGAGCTCGAGGACCGGGTCGGCGCCGACGTTCTGGATCAGCGCGCCAAGTTCGACGGGGGTGCCGACGAGATGGACGTGGTCGAAGAACACGAGCGCTTCGGCGAGTTGCCCATAGTCGAAGGCCGCCCCGAACTCGAACGTGTCTGCGTACTTGCGCGGCACCAGGACAGCCCGCTCGAACATCTGCAGCCTTCCCCTCGGGCGCATTCTCCTGGTCCGAGTATGGCCGCGCGGGCTGGCAGATCGCAATCACCGCGCACGGAATACCTGAGCAGCGACGAGGCCGGCGACGCCATCGCGACCGACGCGGCAGCGCCAAAGAAGGGAACCGCGTCCCCTTCCTGGGCGCGGAACGTCAGCCGCCCGCGGCGTCCTTGAGCTTCTTCATCGGCCGCACCTTGACCTTCGTCGTCGCCGGCTTGGCCGGGAACCAGCGCTCCTGGCCGGTGAACGGATCCTTGCCGAAGCGCTTCTTCTTGGCCGGTACCTTGATGACGGTGGCCTTCAGCAGCCCGGGCAGCGTGAACTGGCCCAGCCCGGCCTTGTGCAGCGACATCAGGACGGTGGATTCCAGTGCGGCGATGACGGCCTTGACGACCTTCGGGTCGACGCCGGTGGCCTCAGCCAGATGCTTGTTCAGTTCGGTTTTCGAGAATGCGGTCTTGATCGGTTTGGTGATCGCCGCCGGTTTGGCCGGCACGGTCTTCTTCGCGGTCGTCGGCTTGACGCTCTTGACCGGGGTCTTCTTCGTCGTCTTCGCGGCAGCACCGGCTGCCTTCCTTGCAGTTGCCATTCAGGATCCTGGAGTTGTGGAATTGCGCAAGGCTCCTGCTTGCGCGCGCGGATTCTAGGAGCGCAGTTGCATCGCATCGGCAGAATGCCGGACATGAACATTGCCACCGCACTGAAGTCCGAGATCATTCGCCTGGCCCGCAAGGAACTGCGCAGCGAGGCGCAGGCGCTCAAGAAGGCTGCCAACCACCATCGCGCCGAGATCGCCGCGCTGAAGCGACGCGTGCTGGAGCTGGAGAAGCAGCTTCGACGCCAGGCCAGGACGGCGTCGGCACGAAACGAGGCCGAAGTGGACGAGACCGAGATCCAGAAGATCCGCTTCTCGGCCAAGGGGCTCGCGGCCCAGAGAAAACGACTCGGGCTGTCGGCAAGCGACATCGGCCTGCTGGTCGGGGCATCGGGCCAGAGCGTCTACAACTGGGAGAGCGGCCAGAACCGGCCGCGGGCTTCGCAACTGCCGGCCATCGCCGAGCTCAGGACATTGGGCAAACGGGACGCCCTTGCCAAACTGGAGGCGCTGCACAGCGCTGCCGGCTAGAACATCGGCTCGCTCCAAATCGACCGACCCCGCCGCCCCGCATGCGCCTGCTCCACTACAAGGGCCTTGACCTTCGCCGCGTCAAAGGCGCCTTCGACAAGATCAAGGCGGCCATCGAGGCCGACGACTTCCGCTCCGCCGACGTCAAGTAGCTGCATGCCGGCCCGTACTACCGGGCCAGGCTCGACTACGCCAACCGGCTGCTGCTGCAGTTCGCGCGCGTCGAATCCGGCGCCGCGGCTCAGGGCGAGACCGTGTGCCTGGCGCTCGAGGTCATCGAGAACCACGCCTACGAGCGCTCGCGCTTCCTGCGCGGCGCGGCGGTCGACGAAGCCAAGATCGAACGCGAGGCCGCCGCCGACCCTGCGGCGCCGGCGCTGAAGTCCGACGCGACGCCGCTGCGCTGGCTCGGCGCCGGGCGCACGCGCTTCGAACTGCTGGACAAGCCCATCGTCTTCGACGAGGCACAGGAGCAGGCCCATCGGCACCCGGCGCCGCTGGTGGTGATCGGCTCGGCCGGCTCCGGCAAGACCGCGGTCACGCTGACGCGGCTGCGTGAGGCCGAAGGCCGGGTGCTCTACGTCACGCTGTCGTCCTACCTGGCGCAAAGCGCCCGCGCCCTGTACGCCGCGCACGGCTACGAGAACCCGAAGCAGGAGGTCGACTTCCTCAGCTACCGGGAACTGCTGGAGACCCTGCGCGTGCCGCCCGGGCGCGAGGTGAGCCTGCCCGCCTTCGCCGCCTGGTGCGACCGCCACCGGCAGACGATGCGCCAGCTCGGCGACCTGGACGCGCAGGCCTTGTTCGAGGAGTTCCGCGGCGTCATCGGCGCGCAGCCGGGCGGACCGTTGCCGCTGGCCGACTACCTGGCGCTGGGCACGCGGCAAAGCCTGCTTGACGCCACGCAGCGCGAAGTGGCGCACGGCCTGTTCCAGCGCTACAGCGCCTGGCTCGCCGAAGCCGGCCTGGTCGACAGCAACCTGCTGGCCCATGCCTGGCGCGAGATCGCCCAGGCACAGGGGCCGGTCTACGACTTCGTCGTCATCGACGAAGTGCAGGATCTGACGCCGGTGCAGCTGGCCCTGGTGCTGGCGCTGCTGAGAAGCCCGGCCACTTCATCCTGTGCGGCGACAGCCACCAGATCGTGCACCCGAACTTCTTCAGCTGGTCGGCGCTGAAGAGCCTGTTCTGGCAGGGCCTGGCCGGCGAGGCCGCCGAACGCACGGTCGGCCAGCCGCTGCAGCTGCTGCAGGCCAACTACCGCAACACCCGCGCGGTGACGGACCTGGCCAACCCGCCTGCTGAAGATCAAGCAGGCGCGCTTCGGCTCGGTCGACCGCGAGAGCAACTTCCTCGTGCGCAGCACCTCGGAAGAAGCCGGCAGCGTCGTCCTGGTGCAAGCCAAGGACGCCGCCGTGAAGGCACTCGACGCCGCCACGCGCCAGTCGGCGCAGCATGCGGTGACGTCGATGAAGTGGGTCAACCCGCCGGTGGCCTTCATGCTGCATGCGGGCGTGCCGCTGCTACTCGATGCCGGCGTGCACCTGCCGGGCCATCACCCGGGTGATGCGAGCCGGGTGGCGCTCGAGGCCTACCCGGGCCTGCTGGCGCGCGAGCTGATCGTAGGCGTGCGACCGAGGCCCTCTTGACGATCAGAGGAAGTTGTTGAGTCGGAAGTTGA
>DAORHX010000040.1:0-15485 GCA_035438245.1 Rubrivivax sp. | reverse complement strand
GGCCGCCGCCGTGCATCTGCGCCTCGATGCGCACGCGCGGCTTGCGCCGCACGTACAGCGCGCCGATGCCCTTCGGGCCGTAGGTCTTGTGCGACGCCAGGCTCATCAGGTCCACCGGCAGCGACGCCAGGTCGATGTCCACCTTGCCCGTGGCCTGCGCCGCGTCGACGTGGAAGATGATGCCGCGCTCGCGGCACATCCTGCCGATGGCGGCGATGTCCTGGATGACGCCGATCTCGTTGTTGACCAGCATCACCGACACCAGGATGGTGTCCTTGCGCAGCGACTGCTCGAGCCGGTTCAGGTCGAGCAGGCCGTCCTGCCGCACCTCGAGGTAGGTCGCCTCGAAGCCCTGGCGCTCGAGCTCGCGCACGGTGTCGAGCACCGCCTTGTGCTCGGTCTTCACGGTGACGACGTGCTTGCCGCGCGAACCGTAGAAGTTGGCCGCGCCCTTCAGCGCAAGGTTGATCGACTCGGTCGCACCACTGGTCCAGACGATCTCGCGCGGGTCGGCGCCGACCAGCGCAGCCACCTGACCGCGCGCCCGCTCCACCGCCTCTTCCGCCTCCCAGCCCCAGGCATGGCTGCGCGACGCCGGGTTGCCGAAGTGCTCGCGCAACCAAGGCACCATCGCGTCGACCACGCGCGGGTCGCAGGGCGTGGTCGCCCCATAGTCCATGTAGATCGGGAAATGCGGAGTCATTGCGATCGCTCGTTATCTGCTACTTGCTCAGCGCGCTGCCCAGCGCGAACACCGAGTTCGGCGCGTTGACCTTGATCGGCCGCACCACCGGCTGCGACGAGATTGCGCGCTTGACCGGCGCGTCCTGGATCGACACGCCCTTGGCGACCTGTTCGTCGACCAGCTTCTTCAGCGAGATCGAGTCCAGGTACTCGATCATCTTCGCGTTCAGGCTGGTCCACAGGTCGTGCGTCATGCAGCGGCCGCTGTCCTCGCCCATGCAGTTTTCCTTGCCGCCGCAACCGGTGGCGTCGATCGGCTCGTCGACCGCGACGATGATGTCGGCGACGGTGATGTCGTCGGCGCTGCGGCCCAGCGAATAACCGCCGCCCGGCCCGCGGGTGCTTTCGACCAGTTCGTGCCGGCGCAGCTTGCCGAACAGCTGCTCCAGGTACGACAGCGAGATCTGCTGGCGCTGGCTGATGGCGGCCAGTGCCACCGGGCCGGCGTGCGAGCGCAGACCCAGATCGATCATCGCGGTGACGGCAAAACGGCCCTTGGTGGTCAGACGCATCGACTTCTCCAATCAGCCTCCATGACCCAAGTCATGCAGGCAAACGGGTTGCCCGGAAGTACCCCGAGAAACCCTGCTGACGGATTCCTACTAACGGAGTCAAGTATACACGAACCCGACTAATTTGGTCGAGTTTAGCGGCGCGAGTTCCCTGTCAGGAGGCACTGCGCGGCACGGCCGAAGGCGGCAGGTCGTGACCCGCGGCACCGAAGGCCTGCTCGCGCAACAGCGCCAGCTGGTCGCGCACCCGCGCGGCCTTCTCGAACTCCAGGTTGCGCGCGTGCTCCAGCATCTGCTTTTCCAGCAGCTTGATGCGCTTGCCCAGGTCCTTCTCGCTCATCGCCTCGACCTCGGCCGCGGCCTGCGCGTTCTTCAGGTCGTCGCGCGCCGTCTTGTCGGACACCACGCCGTCGATCATCTCGCGCACCTGCTTGGCCACGCTGCGCGGCGTGATGCCCTGCTCGGCGTTGTGCGTGCTCTGCTTCTCGCGCCGGCGGCCGGTCTCGTCGAGCGCGCGCTGCATCGAGTCGGTGACCCTGTCGGCATAGAGGATCGCGCGGCCGTTCAGGTGCCGCGCCGCGCGGCCGATGGTCTGGATCAGCGAGCGCTCCGAGCGCAGGAAGCCCTCCTTGTCGGCATCGAGGATCGCCACCAGGCTGACCTCGGGGATGTCCAGCCCCTCGCGCAGCAGGTTGATGCCCACCAGCACGTCGAACACGCCCAGCCGCAGGTCGCGGATGATCTCCACGCGCTCGACGGTGTCGACGTCCGAGTGCAGGTAGCGCACCTTGACGCCGTTGTCGGCCAGGTACTCGGTCAGCTGCTCGGCCATGCGCTTGGTCAGCGTGGTGATGAGCACGCGCTCGCCGCGCTGCACGCAGTCGCGGATTTCCTGCAGCACGTCGTCCACCTGCGTCGCCGCCGGGCGCACCACCACCTCGGGGTCGACCAGCCCGGTCGGGCGCACCAGCTGCTCGACCACCTGGCCGGCATGCGTCTTTTCGTAGTCGGCGGGCGTGGCCGAGACGAACACCGCCTGGCGCATCTTGCGCTCGAACTCCTCGAACTTCAGCGGCCGGTTGTCCAGCGCACTGGGCAGGCGGAAGCCGTACTGCACCAGCACCGTCTTGCGCGCGCGGTCGCCGTTGAACATGCCCCCGAGCTGGCCGATCAGCACGTGGCTCTCGTCGAGGAACATCACCGTGTCCGGCGGCAGGTAGTCCACCAGCGTGGGCGGCGGCTCGCCGGGCGCCGCGCCGCTCAGGTGCCGCGTGTAGTTCTCGATGCCCTTGCAGTGGCCCACCTCCTGCAGCATCTCCAGGTCGAAGCGGGTGCGCTGCTCCAGGCGCTGCGCCTCGACCAGCTTGCCGTCCTTGACCAGCTCGTCCAGGCGCTCGCGCAGCTCCACCTTGATGGTGTCGATGGCCGCCAGCACGCGGTCGCGCGGCGTCACGTAGTGGCTGCTCGGGTAGACGGTGAAGCGCGGGATCTTCTGCCGGATGCGGCCGGTCAGCGGGTCCAGCAGTTGCAGCGATTCGACCTCGTCGTCGAAGAGTTCGATGCGGATCGCCAGCTCCGAATGTTCGGCCGGAAAGACGTCGATGGTGTCGCCGCGCACGCGGAACGTGCCGCGCGAGAAATCGGTCTCGTTGCGCTGGTACTGCATGCGGATCAGCTGGGCGATGACATCACGTTGGCCCAGCTTGTCGCCGACGCGCAGCGTCATCACCATGCGGTGGTAGTCCTGCGGATTGCCGATGCCGTAGATCGCGCTGACGCTGGCGACGATGACCACGTCGCGCCGCTCCAGCAGGCTCTTGGTGGCCGACAGCCGCATCTGCTCGATGTGCTCGTTGATCGAGCTGTCCTTCTCGATGAACAGGTCGCGCTGCGGCACGTAGGCCTCGGGCTGGTAGTAGTCGTAGTAGCTGACGAAGTACTCGACCGCGTTCTTCGGGAAGAACTCGCGGAACTCGCTGTACAGCTGCGCGGCCAGCGTCTTGTTCGGCGCGAACACGATCGCCGGCCGGCCGAGCCGGGCGATGACGTTGGCCATGGTGAAGGTCTTGCCCGAACCGGTCACGCCCAGCAGCGTCTGGAAAGCCAGCCCGTCCTCGATGCCTTCCACCAGCTTGCCGATGGCCTCGGGCTGGTCACCCGACGGCGCGAAAGGCTGGAACAACTGGAACGGCGACCCCGGGAAGCTGACGAACTCACCCGCCGACGCCGGCGGCGCGCTGTCGCCCTCGCTCAACTCGATCATCGGCCTCCCCCTAGAATCGATCGCTGCACCGCAGCACGAAACCGTGCAGCCTAACCCAGCCCGATGGCCCCTGCAGCCGCCGGCTGTCCAGCAAGGATGAAGCCCATGTCGTTGTTTTCAACCGTCGAACTGGCCCCTCGCGACCCGATCCTGGGCATGACCGAGGCCTTCAATGCCGACCCGAACCCGGCCAAGGTCAACCTCGGCGTCGGCGTCTACTTCGACGAGAACGGCAAGCTGCCGATCCTGCAGTGCGTGCTGGCGGCCGAAAAGCAGATGGCCGAGGCGCCGAAGCCGCGCGGCTACCTGCCGATCGACGGCATCGCCGCCTACGACCGCGCGGTGCAGCAACTCGTGTTCGGCGCCGACAGCGCCGCGCTGGCCGAGGGTCGCATCGCCACCGTGCAGGCGTTGGGCGGCACCGGCGGGCTCAAGGTCGGCGCCGACTTCCTGCAGCGCCTGAACCCGCAGGCCAGGGTGCTGATCAGCGACCCGAGCTGGGAGAACCACCGCGCGCTGTTCATGCAGGCCGGCTTCGACGTGCAGACCTATCCGTACTACGACGCGGCCACGCACGGCGTGCGCTTCGACGCGATGCTGGCGGCGCTGAACGCCGCCGCCGCCGGTACGGTGGTGGTGCTGCACGCCTGCTGCCACAACCCCACCGGCGGCGACCTGGACGCCGCGCAGTGGTCGCAGGTGGTGCAGGCGGTCAAGGCGCGCGGCCTGGTGCCGTTCATCGACATGGCCTACCAGGGCTTCGGCGACGGCATCGCCGAGGACGGCGCCGTGGTGCAGCAGTTCCTGGCCGCGGGCCTGGACTTCCTGGTCGCGACCTCGTTCTCGAAGAGCTTTTCGCTGTACGGCGAGCGCGTCGGCGCGTTGAGCGTGGTCTGCGCCAGCAAGGACGAAGCGGCGCGCGTGCTGTCGCGGCTGAAAGTGCTGATTCGCGGCAACTACTCGACGCCGCCGACGCATGGCGCGCAGGTCGTCGCCACCGTGCTGACCACGCCCGCGCTGCGCAGCCAGTGGGAAGAAGAACTGGCCGGCATGCGCCAGCGCATCAAGCAGATGCGCGAGGCGCTGGTGCGGCAGCTGGCGCAGGCCGGCGTGAAGCAGGACATGAGCTTCATCCTGCGGCAGAAAGGCATGTTCAGCTATTCCGGGCTGTCGGCCGCGCAGATGCAACGGCTGCGTGCCGAGTTCGGCGTCTACGGCATCGATTCGGGCCGCATCTGCGTGGCAGCGTTGAACGAACGCAACATCGGCCCGGTCGTTGCGGCGATCGCCCGCGTCATCTGAAGCGCCCGGGCCGGTTTCCAACCATAATTGCTGCACCGCACCATCCAGTCTAACCGACCCGACGACCATGCTGTATCAGTGGTATGAGACCCAACGCGCCTTCCTGGCACCGTTCTCGGAGTTCGCCAGCGCCTCGGCAAAGCTCTACAACCACCCGCTGTCGCCGTTCGTGCACACGCCGATGGCGCAGCGCATCTCGGCCGGGCTGGACCTGGTGCACCGGCTGGCCAAGGACTACGAGAAGCCCGAGTTCGGCATCAGCACCGCCCGGGTGGGTGGCGTCGAGGTGGCGGTGCAGCAGCAGGTCGCGCTGAACAAGCCCTTCTGCCGGCTGCTGCGCTTCAAGCGCTTCACCGACGACCCGAAAGCGCTGGAAGCGATGAAGTCGCAGCCAACGGTGCTGGTCGTCGCGCCGCTGTCCGGCCACCATTCGACGTTGCTGCGCGACACCGTGCGCAACCTGCTGCAGGACCACAAGGTGTTCATCACCGACTGGACCGACGCGCGCATGGTGCCGGCGCAAGCCGGCCCGTTCCACCTCGCGGACTACGTGGCCTACGTGCAGGAGTTCCTGCGCCACATCGGCCCGCATGCGCATGTCATCTCGGTATGCCAGCCGACGGTGCCGGTGCTGGCGGCGGTGTCGCTGATGGCCAGCAACGGCGAAGCCACGCCGCCGACGATGACGATGATGGGCGGCCCGATCGACGCGCGCCGCAGCCCGACGGCGGTCAACAACCTGGCGACGAACAAGACCCACCGCTGGTTCGAGAACAGCGTCATCTACCGCGTGCCGCAGAACTATCCCGGCGCCGGCCGCCCCGTCTACCCCGGCTTCCTGCAGTACTCGGGCTTCGTCGCGATGAACCCCGACCGCCACGTCAGCTCGCACTACGACTACTTCCTCGACCTGGTGCGCGGCGACGAGGAAAGCGCCGACTCGCACCGCGAGTTCTACGACGAATACAACGCGGTGCTGGACATGCCGGCCGAGTACTACCTGGACACGATCAAGACGGTGTTCCAGGAATTCGCGCTGGTCAACGGCACGTGGGTCGTCGACGGCCAGCCCGTGCGGCCGCAGGACATCCGCCACACCGCGCTGCTGACCATCGAGGGCGAGCTCGACGACATCTCCGGCGCCGGCCAGACCCGCGCCGCGCATGAGCTGTGCACCGGCATCCCCGAGTCGCACCGCTTCCATTACGACGTCGAAGGTGCCGGCCACTACGGCATCTTCTCCGGCCGCCGCTGGCGCGAGATGGTCTACCCGCGGCTGCGCGCGTTCATCCTCGATCACGACAAGCCCACCGCAGCGGCAAGCCCCTCACGCGCGCGCAGCCGCCGGGGCTAGCTCATGATGGGGCGGTGAACCGCAGCACCCGCCTCGACCAGGACGCCGCGTTGCTCGAACGCATCGACGCGCTCGATGCCGTGCTGCCGCAGACGCAGTGCACCCGCTGCGGGTATCCGGACTGCCATGCCTACGCGCGGGCCATGGCGCAGGGCGAAGCCGACATCAACCGCTGCCCGCCCGGTGGCGCCGCAGGCATCGAGCGGCTGGCCGCCCTGACCGGGCGCCCTGCACGGCCGCTGGACCCGGCGCACGGCACCGAGGCGCCGCGCAAGCTGGCCGTCATCGACGAGGACTGGTGCATCGGCTGCACGCTGTGCATCAAGGCTTGCCCGGTCGACTGCATCGTCGGTGCGCCGAAACAGATGCACGGCATCGTCGACGAGCAATGCACCGGCTGCGAGCTGTGCGTGCCGGCGTGCCCGGTGGACTGCATCCGCATGGTCGAGGTCAGCGGCCGCCTCACCGGCTGGGATGCCTGGAGCGCGCAGCAGGCCGACACGGCGCGGCAGCGCCATGACTTCCATCGCTTGCGCGTCGAGCGGGAAAGCCGGGAGAACGACGAGCGCCTGGCGGCCAAGGCGCAAGCCAAGCTGGCCGACCTGCAGGGCCAGTCGCAGATCACCGACCCGCAGCTGCTGCAGCGCAAGCGCGCGGTCATCGAGGCAGCGATCGCCCGCGCCAAGGCCGGGCGAGAATCGGCCTGAGACCGCCATCCCCCGTCACACATGACCGACCCGCGCGTCGAACGCTTCTTCGCGATCCTGTCCGCCGCCAACCCGCAGCCGCGCAGCGAGTTGCAGTTCAGCAGCGTGTTCGAGTTGCTGGCCGCGGTGCTGCTGTCGGCGCAGGCCACCGACGCCGGCGTCAACAAGGCGACGCGCGCGCTGTTCGCGGCCGCCGCGACGCCGCAACGCATGCTCGCGCTCGGCGTCGAAGGCCTGGAGCGGTACATCCGCAGCATCGGCCTGTACCGCACGAAGGCGCGCAACCTGATCGCCACCTGCCAGCTGCTGATCGAACGCCACGGCGGCGAGGTGCCGCGCAGCCTCGAAGCGCTGCAGGCGCTGCCCGGCGTCGGCCGCAAGACGGCCAACGTCGTGCTCAACGTGGCCTTCGGCGAGCCGACCTTCGCCGTCGACACGCACGTGTTCCGCGTCTGCAACCGCACCGGCCTGGCCCCGGGGCGCACGCCGTACGACGTGGAGCTCGGCCTGCAGTCGCGCGTGCCCGGCCCCTACCGCACCGATGCGCACCATTGGCTGATCCTGCACGGCAGGTACGTGTGCCTGGCGCGGCGCCCGCTGTGCCAACTATGCGGCGTGATCGATGTCTGCGACTTCGCGCGCGCCGCGGCACCCCCCCTACAATGACCGCATCCTGCGCGCCACCATGTCCAAGCTCGAAGACCTTGCCGACCGAGTCGAACGACTGGTGCTGCGCCACGAGGAGCTCAAACGCACGAACACGCTGCTGCAGCAGCAGGTGGACGCGCTGGGCAGCGAACGCGACAGCCTGCGCTCGCGATTGAGCGCGGCGCGCGCGCGCATCGACGTGCTGCTCGAGCGGCTGCCCTCCGGGCACGCGGAATGAAGCAGCGCGAGGTCACGATCCTCGGCCAGAGCTATGTGCTCGGCTGCCCCGACGGCGGCGAGGCGCTGCTCAGCGCCGCGGTGGCCAGCGTCGACCGCGAGATGAGCGCGATTCGCGATGCCGGCAAGGTGAAGGCGCGCGAGCGCATCGCCGTGCTGGCGGCGTTGAATCTGGCCTATCAACTGGCCGACCGGCCGCAGCGCCCTGCAGCGCGCGACACGGACACGACGGACGACGCCGCCGGAGTCGATGCGCTGATCCGTCGCATCGACGACGCGCTGAGCGACGACGGTCAATTGTTGTGACACAAGGCTGCACATCGCAGCCTGTCCCGGCTCTAGAATGACCCCGTCCGTCGCGTTCGCGGGAGTCTTATATTTCCTTGAACCGATGCTCATCGAGCAAGGGCTTGGAACATCGCCTGGCGGGTGTGATCGTCTCGCGTCAGATGAACCCGAAGCCATGCTGACCTCGCCCACCTGAACTTCCCTGAGGGTTCAGGAATGCGGCTTCCGGTGCGCGATGGACACCTACTGCCGAAGCCGCCGACCATGCCCCGCTACTGGCTGATGAAGAGCGAGCCGTCCGAGGTGTCGATCGACGACCTCGTCGCGGCGCCCGGCCGGGTGCTGCCGTGGACCGGTGTGCGCAACTATCAGGCACGCAACTTCATGCGCGACGACATGCGCATCGGCGACGGCGTGCTGTTCTATCACTCGTCATGCGCCGAACCCGGCGTCGCCGGCCTGGCGCGCATAGCCGGCGAGCCCTGCCCCGACCCGACGCAGTTCGACGCGAACGACCCCTACTACGACGCCAAGTCGACGCCCGACAAGCCGCGCTGGGTGCAGATCGACGTGGCCTTGACGTGCAAGACGCGCTTGCTGCCGCTGCGCGAGATGCGCACCGTCCCGGAGTTGGCGACGATGCGCGTGCTGGCCACCGGCAACCGG
This sequence comes from Rubrivivax sp., assembly GCA_035438245.1. Taxonomy (GTDB): domain Bacteria; phylum Pseudomonadota; class Gammaproteobacteria; order Burkholderiales; family Burkholderiaceae_C; genus Rubrivivax. The sequence goes on along the minus strand of DAORHX010000040.1, from coordinate 6,764 downwards.
CTGTCGATCACTCCGGTCACGCCGCAGGAGTGGCGCGCGGTCAACCGCCTGCTGGCGCGCTGATCGTCGTCGAGGCCGGCATGGCGGCCAGCCTCAGCGCGATTCGAAGCGGATGCTGGCCAGCGTCAGGTGGTTGCCGCCGCGACGCCGTGCCTCGGCCAGCGCGGCCTCGCAGGCGGCGAGCAGCTCCGGATGCGAGGCCGCGGTGTGCGGAAAGCTGGCCACGCCCATCGACACGCTGAAACCCAGTTCCTGGGCGTCGAGCACGACGATCTGTGTCGCACACTGGCGCCGCAGCCCCTCCATGCGCGCATGCGCGGTCGCCAGCCCGACGCCCGACAGCAGCACCCCGAACAGCCGCCCCTCGAGTCGACAGGATGCGTCCATGGCGCGGGTGTTGCCGCGCAGCAGCCGGCCCATCGCTTCGAGGATGCGCGCCTCGGCCGCAGCGCCGAGTTCGAGCGCGCGACCGTTGAACGGGTCGATCTCGATCAGCACCAGCGCGAATTCGCGATGCTCGCGCGTCGAAAGGTCCACCTCGCGCCGCAACTGGTCCTCGAAGTGCGGCCGCGTGTACAGGCCGGTGGCGCCATCGCGCAAGCCCTGGTCGGCCAGTTCCAGGCGCAGCGCCTCGTTGGCACGCTGCTGCTGTTCGAGCTGCTCGAGCGCGGCGCGAAGCTGCGCGTCCTTCTGCCGCTGCGCGCTCTGGTCGGTCCAGACGCTGCACAGCCAGCGCTCGCCCTTGGCGCCGGACAGCGTCATGCGCAGCACCGAGAAATCGTGGCGCACGCCGGCCCATTCGAAACGATGCTCGCTGTGCAGCGGCTGGCTCTGACCCAGCGCCGTCTGTTCGGCCGCACGCCACGCGGTGGCCAAGGCCGGATCGACCAGCTCGGCATCGACACGGCCGCGCAGCTGCGCAGCCGGGCAGCGCAGGAAGCTGGCCATCGCCTCGTTGACGCCGACATAGCGCCCCGACGCGGCATCCTTGATCGACCACATCGCCCCCTGACGCGACAGCCAGGCATCGAACACGCCCGCCAGCAACGGCCCGAGCTCCGCCTGCTGCGCATCGGCAGGGTCGGCTTCGTTCGGTAGCGGCAACGTGGGCATGAAGTACGGAGTGTTCCAAGGGCGCCGGCCGACGCGGACGGTGCCGGCGCATTGTGATCTTGGTTCGTGACGCAGCGCGAATCAAGCCAAGTGCCGACGCGCCGGACTTTTCCCCCTAGGTTGAACGGCGCCGCTATGGTACGGCGCCGTGCCGACAGCGCCGCCGACGAGAATGCCGACTCATGCATGAGTTCGACGTGATCGTGCTCGGTGCCGGCGCCGCCGGGCTGTTCTGTGCCGGCATCGCCGGCCAGCGCGGCCTGCGCGTGCTGCTGCTCGACCACGCCAGTCGTGTCGCCGAGAAGATCCGCATCTCCGGCGGCGGGCGCTGCAACTTCACGAACCTGGACTGCGGTGCGGGGAACTTCCTTTCGGACAACCCGGCGTTCTGCCGCTCGGCGCTGGCCCGCTTCACGCCGCAGGACTTCATCGCGCTGGTGCGGCGCCACGGCATCGGCTTCCACGAGAAGCACCGCGGCCAGCTGTTCTGCGACGACTCGGCCGAACGCATCATCACGATGCTGCTGACCGAATGCGCGGCCGGCGGCGTGCAGCACTGGCAGCCGTGCGCGGTGCACGCGCTGCGGCAGCGCGCGCCGGGCTTCGAGCTCGACACGGCGCGAGGCAGCGTCGCAGCGCCGCAGCTGGTGGTGGCCACGGGCGGCTTGTCGGTGCCGAAGATCGGCGCCACCGACTTCGGCTACCGGCTGGCGCGGCAGTTCGGCCACCGTGTGGTCGAGCCGCGGCCGGGGCTGGTGCCGCTGGTGTTCGACGCCGCCGCCTGGGCACCGCTGACGCCGCTGGCCGGCGTGTCGCTGCCCGTGGCGATCGAGGCCGGTGCCGGCAAACGACGGCAGCGCTTCGTCGAGGACCTGCTGTTCACGCACCGCGGCTTGAGCGGCCCCGCCGTGCTGCAGGCTTCCAGCTACTGGCGCGACGGCGAGTCACTGCACATCGACCTGGCGGCGGGCCAGGACCTGGCGCGAGCGCTGCGCGACGACAAGGCCACGTCGCGGCGCCAGCTCGGCAACCAGCTCGCGCAGTACCTGCCGCAGCGCCTGGGTGAACACTGGCTGGACGCGGCGGGCCTGCCTGCGGCCACGCCGATGCCGCAGCTGCGCGAACGCGATCTCACCCGGCTGGCCGAGGGGCTGCGGCACTGGCAGATCGTGCCGGCCGGCAGCGAGGGTTGGCGCAAGGCCGAAGTCACGCTGGGCGGCGTGGACACGCGCGACCTGGACGGTCGCAGCCTGCAAAGCAGCCGTGTGCCCGGCCTGTACTTCATCGGCGAGGTGGTCGACGTCACCGGCTGGCTGGGCGGCTACAACTTCCAGTGGGCGTGGGCGAGCGCGGCCGCCTGCGCCCACGCGCTGGTGCCGCGACCGGTCACGGTCTTGGCTACCGAGCCGTTTTCGCGCTAGAATCGCGGGCTTTCCGGGCGGGCAGTCCGTTCGGTGTGGCTTTCGCTCACGCAAGACTTCCGAGGATTCATGACCACGATTCGCGTCAAAGAGAACGAACCGTTCGACGTCGCCCTGCGCCGCTTCAAGCGCACGATCGAGAAGATCGGCCTGCTGACCGAGTTGCGCGCCCGCGAGTTCTACGAGAAGCCGACCTCGGAGCGCAAGCGCAAGAAGGCTGCTGCCGTGAAGCGCCACTACAAGCGCGTGCGCAGCATGCAGCTGCCGAAGAAGCTGTTCTGACGGCACCGGCGCCAACCCCGCACGAGCCCGCAGGCGCGCCGCCGTCGCGGGCTCGTTCGTTTTCCGAGAGGGCCTCGAAGTGAGCCTGAAAGAGCGCATCACCGACGACATGAAGGCCGCGATGCGGGCCAAGGACAGCGAGCGGCTCGGCACCATCCGCATGCTGCTGGCCGCCTGCAAGCAGCGTGAGGTCGACGAGCGCATCGAACTCGACGACGCCGCCGTCATCGGCCTGGTCGACAAGCTGATCAAGCAACGCAAGGACTCGATCGCCGCGTTCGAGCAAGGCGGCCGCGCCGACCTGGCCGCCAAGGAAAGCGCCGAGATCGGCGTGCTGCAGGCCTACCTGCCGCAACGCCTGAGCACCGATGAGGTGGCCGCCGCCGTGGCAGCGATCGTCGCATCGCTCGGCGCCGGCGGCCCGGGCGACATGGGCAAGGTGATGGCCGCGGCCAAGGCACAGCTCGCCGGCAAGGCGGACATGGCTTCGGTATCGGCCGCGGTGAAGCAGGCACTGACGAAGCAAGGAAGCAAAGCATGAACACATCGCTGCCCGTGCAGAGCATCGACGCCGACGTCTACGTCGCTCCGCAGTTGTTGCCCGAGGCGATGGCGGAAGCGGCGCGTGCGGGTTTCCGCAGCGTCGTCAACAACCGGCCCGACTTCGAGCACGGGGCCGATCAGCCCACGAGCGCACAGATCGAGGCTGCCGCACGCGCGGCTGGCCTGGAGTACCGCCATCTGCCGGTCAGCGGCGCCTACCAGTCGCCCGAGCAGATCGCTGCCTTCGCCGCGATGGCGCCCGAGCTGCCGCGGCCGCTGTTGATGTTCTGCCGCTCCGGCGCGCGCTCGACCCGCCTGTACCAGGCCGCGCAGGCGCTGCGCTGACGTTCGCGCCGCCGAAAAACACCGAGCCCCGCAACAGCGGGGCTCGGTGTTTGCGGTAACGCCCCGCAAAGGGGCGCCCCGGACTACAGCTTCTGCTGCTGCATGATTTCGTCGAACCCGGACTCGGCAAAGCGGAACCATAGGTTGGCATCGCGGCGCCACACCACGAAGTCGGCGAAGATCTTCTTCCACGCCGGATTGGTGGCGTTCAGTTCGTCGTAGACCTCGTTGGCCGCCTTGAACGCGCTCGCCGTCATGTCCTTCGGGAAATGCGCCAGCTTGGCGCCACCGGACACCAGTTGCTTCAGTGCACCCGGGTTGCGGTAGTCGTACTTCGCCACCAGATCGGTGCCGGCGGCGGTGGCTGCCGCGAAGATCATCGCCTTGTACTCCGCGCTCAAGCCGTCGTAGGCCTTCTGGTTGACGTACAGAGCCAATTGCGCGCCGCCTTCCCACCAGGCGGGGTAGTAGTAGTACGGCGCCACCTTGTGCAGGCCCAGCTTCAGGTCGTCATAGGGGCCGACCCATTCGGCGGCGTCAATCGTGCCCTTCTCCAGCGCCTGGTAGATCTCACCGGCCGGAATGTTCTGCGGCACGACACCGAGCTTTGCCAGCACCTGGCCACCGAAGCCGCCGACGCGGAACTTCAGCCCCTTCAGGTCGGCCACCGACTTGATTTCCTTGCGGTACCAGCCACCCATCTGCGCGGTGGTGTTGCCCATCGGGAAGTTGACGATGTTGACCTTGGCGTAGAACTCGCGCATCAGCTTCAGGCCGTTGCCTTCGTACATCCAGGCGTTCATCTGGCGCTGGTTCAAGCCGAAGGGAATGGCGCAATCGAGGGCGTAGGTCGGGTCCTTGCCGAAGAAGTAGTACGGCGCCGTGTTGGCCATCTCGACCGTGCCGTTGCTGACGCCGTCGAGCACGCCGAGGGCCGGCATCAACTCGCCGGCGGCATGCGTGGTGATCGTGAACTTGCCGCCGCTCATGTCGCTGATCTGCTTGGCGAAGAGTTCGGACGAACCGAACAGCGTGTCCAGCGACTTCGGGAAGCTGGAGGCGAGACGCCAGCGGATGGTGGTCTGGGCATGCACGATGGCCGGGCCGGAGCCGGCTGCGAGGACGCCGGCCAGGCCGGCGCCACGAACGAACTTACGACGCTCCATGTAGGGAAACTCCTGTCCGAGAGGATGACGATGGGAAATTCTAGGGAGCGCTCCTGCGCCGGGCGCGTGGTGTTTACCCGCCCGGAAGGCACAGGGCGCCCACCCTCCCATGCAGGCGCAGCGCTCAGCTGCCGGCGAGCTTCATGCGCGCGATCAGCACCGAGCCGCAGGACTTGCTGCCCTGCGTGTAGACGTCGGCGCCGACCGCCGCGACATCCTGGAACATCTGCCTCAGGTTGCCGGCGATGGTGATCTCGTGCACCGGGAAGGCGATGCGCCCGTCCTCGACCCAGAAGCCCGCGGCGCCGCGCGAATAGTCGCCGGTGACGTAGTTGACGCCCTGGCCCATCAGCTCGGTGACGAACAGGCCGCGGCCGAGCTTGCGCAGCATCGCGTCGAGGTTGTCGACGGGCTGCGTCAGGCGGCTCTTCAGCGCCAGGTTCTGCGAGCCCCCGGCATGGCCGGTGGTGCGCAGCCCCAGCTTGCGCGCCGAATAGCTGGACAGGAAGTAGCCGCGCACGACCCCGCGCTCGACCACCTTGCGCGAGCGCGTGCGCACGCCTTCGTCGTCGAATGGCGCGCTGCCCTTGCCGCGCGGCAGATGCGGGTCTTCGTCGATGTCCACGTGCTCGGGCAGGATGCGCTGGCCCAGGCTGTCGAGCAGGAAGCTGGCCTTGCGGTACAGCGAGCCGCCGCTGGTGGCCTGCACGTAGGCGCCCAGCAGCCCGCTGGCCACCGGTGCCTCGAACAGCACCGGCACCTCGCAGGTGGCGACCTTGCGCGATTTCAGCCGCGACAGCGCGCGCTCGGCGGCATAGCGGCCCACCGCTTCCGGCGCGGCCAGTTCACGCGCGTCGCGCATCGAGCTGTACCAGGCGTCACGCTGCATGCCGGCGCCGCTGCCGGCGATCGGCGACACCGACAGGTAGTGGCGTGACGTCGCGTAGCCGCCGCGGAAGCCGCGGGTGTTGCCGGCCCAGAAGTGCGACTGCTGCGCCGACACCGCCGCGCCTTCGGAATTGGTGATGCGCCGGTCGGTGGCCATCGCCGCGTCCTCGCAGCGCCGGGCCAGCTCGGCCGCACGCTGCGCATCGATGTCCCACGGATAGAACAGCTGCAGATCGCGCGCCACTTCGTCGGGCGTGGCCAGGTCTTCGGCATCGGGCAGGCCGGCCATCGGGTCTTCGGCGGTGAAGCGCGCGATGTCGTAGGCCGCGCGCACCGTCTGCTGCAGCGCTGCCGCAGAGAAATCCGAGCTGCTGGCGTTGCCGCGGCGCTGGCCCAGGTAGATGCTGACGCCGACCGACTTGTCGCGGTTGCGCTCGACGTTCTCGAGCTCTGCCTTGCGCACCGACACCGACAGCCCCGCGCCCTCGGACACCTCGACGCTGGCATCGGAGGCGCCGACGTCGTGCGCCAGCCGCAGGCAGTCCTCGACGATCTGCTGGAACTGCTCACGCGGGTACGAAAAGCCATGCTCGGCGCGGGAACGCGACATCGGTGTCCTGTGAACGGGGGTGAAGCCGGGGCCTATGATAGCGAGCGACCCTTGCACGACGGCCTCGCCGCATGCCCCGCACCGCCCCACCCGACGACCCACCGGCGCTCGACCGCGAAGCGCCGAGCAAGACGCAGCTGAAGCTGCAGGCGCACGATCTGCAGAAGCTCGGCATGGCGCTGGCCGAGCTGCCCGACGCGCGCCTGGCGCCGCTGGCGCTGCCCGAGCGGCTGCTCGATGCCCTGCTGCAATACCGCCAGACGCGCTCGCACGAAGGCCGTCGCCGCCAGCTGCAGTATGTCGGCAAGCTGATGCGCGACGTCGACGATGCGCCGCTGCGCGAAGCCGTCGCCGAGGCGCGGCTCGGCTCGGCCCGCGACACCTTGCTGCTGCACG
>DAORHX010000039.1:0-15491 GCA_035438245.1 Rubrivivax sp. | reverse complement strand
GTCGCCGCCGACGGCCAGCCGCGTGCCGTCGACACCCAGCGACGCGGCATTCGCCTTCAACCATTGCAGCGCCGCCCAGGCATCGTCGGCCGCGGTCGGGAAGCGGTGCTCGGGCGCGAGCCGGTAGTGCAGCGCCACCACCGCCGCGCCGCTGCGCAGCGCGAGCTGGCGACACAGGCTGTCGTGCGTGTCCAGCGAGCCGATGACGAAGCCGCCGCCGTGCAGGTACAGCAGCGCCGGCAGCACGGCCTCGTCGTTGCCGTACAGCCGCGCCGGCAGCGGCGTGCCATCGGCGGCCGGGATCTCGAAGTCGACGACGCGCCTCAGCGGCGCCCGCGGCAGGTCCAGCACCTCGGCGCCGGCCTCGTAGGCCGCACGCGCCTGCTCGGGCGTCAGCGCGTGCAGCGGCTGCCGCCGCGCGCGTTCGATGCGCTGCAGCAGGCCTTGCATGCGCGGCGTCAGCAACTGGGTTCGGCTGGACATCGGCACGACGATAGCCTGCAACGTGCGCACGCAAAAAAGCCCGAAGGCTCGTGGCCTTCGGGCCGGGCATGGGGAAGCGGTTGCTTCAGCCTTGCGCACCACGCTCGCGCCTGCATGCGCGAGCCGCTTCGCCGGCGCGTGGCCCTGCGCAGGCAGGGCCGCACGTCGGCCTCAGCCGTGCTTCTCGTCGAAGAACTGTTCGTCCTCGGTCGAACCCTTCAGCGCCGCGGTCGAGGCCTCGCGCTCGATGGTGGTGGTCACCGCGTCGAAGTAGCCGGTGCCGACTTCGCGCTGGTGCTTCACCGCGGTGAAGCCGCGCTCGGCGGCGGCGAATTCCTTCTCCTGCATCTCGACGAAGGCGCTCATGTTCTTGCGCGCGTAGCCGTAGGCCAGTTCGAACATGCCGTAGTTCAGGTTGTGGAAGCCGGCCAGCGTGATGAACTGGAACTTGTAGCCCATCGCGCCCAGCTCGCGCTGGAACTTGGCGATGGTCGCGTCGTCCAGGTTCTTCTTCCAGTTGAACGACGGGCTGCAGTTGTAGGCCAGCATCTTGCCCGGGAACTTGGCGTGGATGGCGTCGGCGAAGTCCTTGGCGAACTTCAGGTCCGGCGTGCCGGTCTCGCACCACACCATGTCGGCGTATTCGGCATAGGCCAGGCCGCGGCTGACCGCCTGGTCGAAGCCCTTCTTCGTGCGGTAGAAGCCCTCGACCGTGCGCTCGCCGGTGAGGAAGGGCTTGTCGTTGTCGTCGACGTCGCTGGTCACCAGGTCGGCCGCTTCGGCGTCGGTGCGCGCCAGCAGGATCGTCGGCACGCCCATGACGTCGGCCGCCAGGCGCGCCGCCACCAGCTTGGCCACCGCCTCGCGCGTCGGCACCAGCACCTTGCCGCCCATGTGGCCGCACTTCTTCACCGAGGCCAGCTGGTCCTCGAAGTGCACGCCCGCGGCGCCGGCTTCGATCATCGCCTTCATCAGCTCGAAGGCGTTGAGCACGCCGCCGAAGCCGGCCTCGGCATCGGCGACGATCGGCGCGAAGAAGTCGACGTCGTTCTTGCCTTCGCTCCACTGGATCTGGTCGGCGCGCTGGAAGGTGTTGTTGATCTTCTTCACCACCTTCGGCACCGAGTCCACCGCGTACAGCGACTGGTCGGGGTACATCTCGCCGTTGCTGTTGGCGTCACCCGCCACCTGCCAGCCCGACAGGTAGATGGCCTTCAGGCCGGCCTTGACCTGCTGCATCGCCTGGTTGCCGGTCAGCGCGCCGAGCGAGTTGACGAAGGGCTCGGTGTTGATCAGGTTCCACAGCTTCTCGGCGCCGCGCTTGGCCAGCGTGTGCTCGATCTGCAGCGAGCCGCGCAGGCGCACCACGTCGGCGGCGGTGTAACCGCGCTTGATGCCCTTCCAGCGCGGGTTGGTCGCCCAATCCTTCTCGAGGGCGGCGGCTTGTTGTTCACGGGACTGCTGGCTCATGCGGGACTCCTTCGGTGCTGAGGTTCAGGGAAAAGACAGCCTCAAGGTTAGTGGCTTGCAGCGTCGCTGAGAAGACTTATGTCTTATACAAGACTGAAAATTCTTCCGTGGAAAATCAAATAGTTAACTCCGTCATGCCGCGATACGGAATGATTCTCGCGCAGCATGAAAAACAATGCTGCGGTGCAGCGCGACCGCTTTCCATCATGCGGAATGCTGGTCAGCCGATACGGAAGGCCGGCGGCGCAGCGCGCTCAGGCGCCGAGTTGCGGCCCGAGCCAGCGTGCATAGATGCGATCGGCCAGTGCCTGCTGTGCCTTCAGCCGGGCGGGCAGCGCCGCGCACATCGCCGCCCCGCCCTGCACTGTCGGATGCCGCTGCTGCAGCGCGCGGAACGCCGGGGTGTCCAGCGCTACCCAGCGGCGCAGCTTCTCCTCGTCCAGCTCGACATGGAACTGCATCGCCAGATGGCGGCCGATGGCGAAGGCCTGGTGCGGGCAGGCGGCGCTGCAGGCCAGCGCGGTCGCGCCTTGCGGCAGCGCGAACGCCTCCTCGTGCCACTGGAACACGGTCGGCGTGTCGTCGTCGCCGAACCACGCCCGCGCCGCGTCGCCGGGCCGCAGCGTGATGCGGTGCCACCCGACCTCCGGAGCCGGCGACGGGCCGACGCTGGCGCCCAAGGCGCGCGCCATCAACTGCCCGCCGAGGCAATGGCCGATCACCGGCAGGTCGCGCGCCATCGCGTCGAGGATCAGCAGCTCTGCCCGGCGCAACGACGGCAGCGCATCGTTGGCGCTCATCTCGCCGCCGAGCACGGCCAGCGCCGAATGGCCGCCGGCGTGATCGGGATACGGCTGCCCGGCGTCGCTGTTGCGCAGCTCGAACGGCACGCCGCGGCGTTGCAGCCAGGTCTGCAGGTAGGCCGGGCCGTCGCTGCCGAGGTGTTGCAGGATGAGCACGGGCTTCATCGGTCGGGGCGGTGTGGGGGCGCGCCTATGATGCCCGCAACATGAGCGCCTTTGCCTTCCAGTCCGACAACCACTTCCTGAAGGCACCGGCGGCCGATGGCTCGCGTCCCTATGCGGTGGCCGGCGTCTGCTGGGACGGCGCCACGACGAACCGGCCGGGCGCGCGCTTCGGGCCACGCGCCATCCGCGAAGCCAGCCACATGCTGTGCGACGGCGTGCATCCGCTGTTCGACGTCACGCCCGAAGGCCAGCTCGGCGACGCGGGCGACCTGCCACTGCCGAACACCAGCCTCGCCGCGATGCGCGACGCGATGCCACCGTTGGTCGACGCCCTGATCCGTCGCCAGCACATGGCCTGGCTCGGCGGCGACCATTCGATCACGCTGCCGCTGTTGCGCTGCTACCGGCGCTGGCTCGGCCGGCCGCTGGCGGTGGTCCACTTCGACGCGCACTGCGACACCTGGAGCGACCACTTCGGCGAACCCAGCGGTCACGGCACCTGGGTCTACGAGGCGATGCACGAAGGCTTGGTGATCGACGCCTGCGTCATGCAGCTGGGCATACGCTCGGCCGGCCGGCGCGATGCGCGCGAGTACGTGCGCGAGCGCGGCGGGCTGATCTTCGATGCGCGCAGCCTGCGCGGGCGGGAAAGCGCCGAACAGCTGGCTCCGGTGCTGCAGGCGATGCGCGAGCGGCTGGCTGCGCACGGCCAGCCGCCCGTCTACCTGAGCCTGGACATCGATGCGCTCGATCCGGCCTTCGCACCGGGCACCGGCACACCCGAGCCGGGGGGGCTGACGACCAACCAGGTGTTCACGGTGCTGGAAGAACTGGCCGGCCTGCCGTTCGTCGGCATGGACTGCGTCGAGGTCGCGCCGCCATACGACCACGCCGAGCTCAGCAGCTATGCGGCGGCACGTCTGGTCTGGACCTACCTCTGCGGCTGCATCGCGCGCGGCGCGTATCGGGGCGGCTGAGGCAAGCTCAAAGCGCCAGTGCGGTGGTCTTCTTCACGGTGCGCAGCACGAGCATCGAATTGGAGCGTGCGACGCCGGGCAGGCGCATCAGCACCTCGGTGTGGAAGCGCTCCAGGTCCTCGGCATCGCGGTAGGCGAAACGCAGCAGGTAGTCGTTGGAGCCGGCGACGTAGAAGCAGTCGAGGATCTCCGGCGCGGCGCGCACCGCCTGCTCGAAGGCCTCGAGCCGGCGGTCGTTCATGCTTTCCAGCGTGATGATGGTGAAGCTGGTGCCGTGGCGCCCCACGGCCTTCGGATTGAGCAGCGCCACGTACTGCGCGATCACGCCCGATTCCTCGAGCTGCTTGACCCGCCTCAGGCAGGCCGACGGCGACAGGTGGACCTGCTGCGCCAGCTCGACGTTCGACAGCCGGCCATCCCGCTGCAGGCGTACCAGGATCTCGCGGTCGGTCGAATCGAGTTGCGCTGGTGGCATGCCGTTTCGCATTCTGTGCGGTGGTTTGGGCAGATGACCGCATCATATTGCGGCGCGAGCGCCGCGCCATGACCATTGCGGCTGCACATTGCGCCCGCTCGTGTTTAGACTGCCACCTACCCCAACCGCTGCGGAGGCCCGACCATGAAGCCCGAACTCGACGCATTCTGGATGCCCTTCACCGCCAGCCGCCAGTTCAAGAAGGCGCCGCGCCTGCTGGCCAAGTCATCCGGCATGCACTACTGGGACGACAAGGGCCGGCAGATCCTCGACGGCGTCGCCGGCCTGTGGTGCGTCAACGCCGGCCATGCGCGGCCGAAGATCGTCAAGGCGATCCAGGAGCAGGCGGCGGAACTGGACTTCGCGCCACCGTTCAACATGGCGCACCCGAAGGCCTTCGAACTCGCCGACAAGCTGGCGAAGATCGCGCCGCCCGGCATGACCAAGGTGTTCTTCACCAACTCGGGCTCCGAGTCGGTGGAAACCGCGCTGAAGATGGCCATCGCCTACCACCGCGCGCGCGGCGAAGGCACACGCACGCGGCTGATCGGCCGCGAGCGCGGCTACCACGGCGTCAACTTCGGCGGCATCTCGGTCGGCGGCATGGTCGGCAACCGCAAGATGTTCGGCAGCCTGTTGACCGGCGTCGACCACATCCGCCACACGCACGACCTGGGCCGCAATGCGTTCACCGTCGGCCAGCCCGAGCACGGCGCCGAACTGGCCGACGACCTGGAGCGCCTGGTCGCGCTGCACGATGCCTCGACCATCGCCGCGGTGATCGTCGAGCCGATCGCCGGGTCCACCGGCGTGCTGATCCCGCCCAAGGGCTACCTGCAGCGCTTGCGCGAGATCTGCGACAAGCACGGCATCCTGCTGATCTTCGACGAGGTCATCACCGGCTTCGGCCGCACCGGCTCGCCATTCGGCGCCACCACCTTCGGCGTCACGCCGGACCTGATGGCGCTGGCCAAGGGCATCACCAACGGCTGCGTGCCGATGGGCGCGGTGCTGGCCAGGCAGGCGATCCACGACGTGTTCATGAACGGGCCCGAGCACCTGGTCGAGTTCCCGCACGGCTACACCTATTCGTCGCACCCGCTGGCCTGTGCCGCCGGCCTGGCGACGCTGGAAACCTACGCCGACGACGCGCTGCTGACGCGCGGCGCGCAGCTGCAGGCCTACTTCGGCGAGGCGGTGCATGCGCTGAAGGGGTTGCCGAACGTCATCGACATCCGCAACTTCGGCCTGGTCGGCGCGGTGGAACTGGCGCCGCTGGCCGGCGAACCGGGCAAGCGTGCGTTCAACATCTTCCTCGACTGCTACGACAAGGGCGTGATGGTGCGCACGACCGGCGACGTGGTGGCGATCTCGCCGCCGCTGATCATCGAGCGCGCGCAGATCGACCAGATCGTCGACACGCTGCGCGGCGCGATCCAGCGCGCGGCCTGAGCCGACACACCCGCCCCTCAAGCCTGCCTGGCGCCGACGCCTGCATGCAGCCGCCGAGTGCCGACCGCGAACTGACGCGCAACTGCTACTACGACGCCACGGCCGCGCGCGGGCACGGCCATCCGCCGCTGCAGGGCAGCGCCGCCTGCGACGTGGCGGTGGTCGGTGGCGGGCTGGCCGGCCTGAGCGCCGCGCTGGAGCTGGCCGAGCGCGGTTTCTCGGTGACGCTGCTCGAGGCGCGGCAGCTCGGCTGGGGTGCCAGCGGCCGCAACGGCGGCCAGGCCATCCACGGCCTGGCCTGCGACCAGGACGTCATCGAAACGCAGCTCGGCCTGGACGCGGCGCGGCGTGTCTGGGACATGTCGATCGAGGCGCTGGACCTGCTGCACGAGCGCATGCGCCGCCACGCCATCGACTGCGACTGGCACGACGGCTTCCTGAGCCTGGCCACCAGCGCGCGCAAGGGCCGCACGCTGCAGCGCTGGGCCGAGCGCCTGAAGCAGCGCTACGGCTACGCGCTGCAGCCGATCGCACCGGCCGAGCTGCCGGGCTGGATCGCCAGCCCGCGCTTTCACAGCGGCGTGTTCGACGCACGCTCGGGCCACCTGCATCCGCTGAAGTACACGCTCGGCCTGGCGCGCGCGGCTGCCGAGGCCGGCGTGGCGCTGCACGAGCAGTCGCCGGTGCAGTCGCTGCAGCACGGCGCGTCGGTGCGGCTGCACACGCCGCTGGGCGAACTGACGGCGCGCCACGTGCTGCTGGCCGGCAACGTCTACCTGCAGGGCCTGGCGCCGCAATTGCAACGCCGCATCATGCCGGTGGGCACCTATGTCGCCTGCAGCGAGCCGCTCGATGCGACGCTGGCGGCGAGCCTGATCCCGTCGCGCGCCGCGGTGTGCGACACCAACTTCGTGCTCGACTACTTCCGCACCACCGATGAGCGCATGCTCTACGGTGGCCGCGTCAGCTACAGCACGGTGACGCCGATGCACCTGGCCGAAAGCATGCGCCGGCGCATGGTCGACAGCTTCCCGCAGCTGCACGGCGCGAAGGTCGAGTACGCCTGGGGCGGTTTCGTCGACATCACGATGAACCGCGCGCCGGACTTCGGCCGGCTGCCGCCGGCGGGCGGCTATGCTGCGAACGTGTACTACCTGCAAGGTTTTTCCGGACACGGCCTGGCGTTGACGGGGCTGGCGGGCCGGCTGGTGGCCGAGGCCATCGCCGGCGACGCCGGCCGCTTCGACCTGTTCGCGCGGCTGAAGCACCGGCCCTTCCCCGGCGGCCGGCTGCTGCGCACGCCGGCGCTGGTGCTGGGCATGGCCTGGTACCGGCTGAGGGACCTGATCGCATGACCGCAGACCTGCCCGTCGTGCTGGTGCCGGCCTGCAACCGGCAGCTCGGCCTGCATCCGTTCCACGTCGCCGGCAAGAAGTACGTCGACTTCGTGCGCCTGGCCGGCTGCCTGCCGCTGGTGGTGCCCAATGCCAGCGGCGACGAGGTCGAGGCGCTGCTGCAGCTGGCCGATGGCGTGCTGCTCACCGGCTCGCCGTCGAACGTGCATCCCGACCACTTCGACGAGGCCGTGCACAACCCGGCGCTGCCGCTGGACCCCGAGCGCGACCAGTGGACGCTGCCGCTCGTGCCGAAGCTGCTGGCACGCGCGTTGCCGCTGTTCGCCATCTGCCGCGGCGCCCAGGAGACCAACGTCGCGCTCGGCGGCTCGCTGCACCAGGCCGTGCAGGAGGTGCGCGGCTACGACGACCACCGCGCGAAGAGCGACGTCGACGTCGACATCCAGTACGGGCTGGCGCACGAGGTCGAACTGATGCCCGGCGGCGTGCTGCCGCGCATCGTCGACCGCACGCGCTTCCAGGTGAATTCGGTGCACGGCCAGGGTGTGGCGCGGCTGGCGCCCGGGCTGCACGTCGAGGCGCGCGCGCCGGACGGCCTGGTCGAAGCCTTCTCGCTGCCGGACGCGGCCGGCTTCAACCTGTGCGTGCAGTGGCACCCCGAATGGCAGGCGGCCACCAACCCGGTGTCGACGCAACTGGCGCGGGCCTTCGGCGATGCCTGTCGCGCCTACCGCCGGCAACGGCAATAAGGGCTTGATCGTGCAAAGAGAGAACTTCACCTTCAGCGAGCTCGAACAGTGGCTCGACACGCACCGCGTCACCGAGATCGAATGCCTGGTGCCCGACCTCACCGGCGTGGCGCGCGGCAAGATCCTGCCGCGCGAGAAGTTCACCGAGGACCGCGGCATGCGCCTGCCCGAGGCGGTGGTGGCGATGGGCGTGACCGGCGAGTTCCCCGAGGAAGGCCCGTACTACGACGTCATCAGCCCCACCGACCAGGACATGCACCTGCAGGCCGACCCGACCACGGTGCGCATCGTGCCCTGGGCCACCGACCCGACCGCGCAGGTCATCCACGACTGCTACGACAAGCACGGCGCGCTGGTGCCGTTCGCGCCGCGCTCGGTGCTGCGCCGCGTGTGCGGCCTGTTCGAGGCCGAAGGCTGGCTGCCGGTGGTCGCGCCGGAGCTCGAGTTCTACCTGGTGGCGCGCAACACCGACCCGGACATGCCGCTGAAGCCGCCGGTGGGGCGCAGCGGCCGCGCCGAGACCTCGCGCCAGGCCTATTCGATCGACGCGGTCAACGAGTTCGACCCGCTGTTCGAGGACGTCTACGACTGCTGCGACAAGATGGAGCTGAACGTGGACACGCTGATCCACGAGGTCGGCGCCGGGCAGATGGAGATCAATTTCTTCCACGCCCACCCGCTGAACCTGGCGGACGAGACCTTCCTCTTCAAGCGCACGGTGCGCGAGGTGGCGCTGCGCCACGACATGTACGCCACCTTCATGGCCAAGCCGATCGCCGGCGAGCCGGGCAGCGCGATGCACGTGCACCAGAGCCTGGTCGACCGCGACGGCCACAACCTGTTCAGCAAGGCCGACGGCTCGCCCAGCGACGCCTTCTACTGGTACATCGGCGGGCTGCAGAAGTACATCCCGGCGGCGATGGCGCTGTTCGCGCCCTACGTCAACAGCTACCGCCGGCTGGTGCGCAGCAACGCCGCGCCGATCAACATCCAGTGGGGCACCGACAACCGCACCGTCGGCATCCGCTCGCCGGTGGCCGGCGCGCAGGCGCGGCGCGTCGAGAACCGCGTCATCGGCGCCGACGCCAACCCCTACGTGGCGCTGGCGGCGACGCTGGCCTGCGGCTTCCTGGGCATCAAGAAGCGCATCCAGCCGACGGCCGAATGCAAGGGCGACGCCTACCTCGGCGCGCATGCGTTGCCGCGCAGCCTGGGCGAGGCGCTGCAGCTGCTGCGCGAGGAGAAGGATCTGGCTGAGGTGCTGGGCGAGGCCTTCGTCACCGTCTACACCGAGGTCAAGGAAATCGAGCACGCCGAATTCATGAAGGTGATCTCGCCCTGGGAGCGAGAGCACCTGCTACTGCACGTCTGAAGGGACCGACGATGACGCAGACCCCCGCCCCCCTGGCGGCGCGCAGCACCGCGCAATGGCAGGCCGCCGACGCCGCGCACTTCCTGCACCCGTTCACCGACTTCAAGGCGCTCGGCGCGAAGGGCGCGCGCATCATCACCCGTGCCGACGGCATCTACCTGTGGGACAGCGACGGCCACAAGATCCTCGACGCGATGTCGGGCCTGTGGTGCGTCAACGTCGGCTACGGGCAGCGCGAGCTGATCGACGCGGCGACGCGGCAGATGGCCGAGCTGCCCTTCTACAACGCCTTCTTCCAGACGGCCACGCCGCCGGCCATCGAGCTGGCCGAACTGCTGGCCGAGGTGACGCCGCCGCAGTTCCAGCACGTCTTCTTCTCGGGCTCGGGTTCCGAGGGCAACGACACGGTGGTGCGCATGGTGCGGCGCTACTGGGACCTTCGACAACAGCCCGAGCGCCAGGTCATCATCAGCCGCCACAACGCCTACCACGGCTCGACCATGGCCGGCGCGTCGCTCGGCGGCATGGGCGGCATGCATGCACAGGGCGGCCTGCCGATCCCCGGCATCGTGCACATCGAGCAGCCGCACTGGTGGTTGCACGGGCGCCCGCAGGGCCTGAGCCGCGACGACTTTGGCCGCGTCGCCGCCGGCTGGCTCGAGCGCAAGATCCTGGAGATCGGCGCCGACAAGGTGGCGGCCTTCATCGGCGAGCCGGTGCAGGGCGCCGGCGGCGTGATCGTGCCGCCCGACAGCTACTGGCCCGAGATCCAGCGCATCTGCGACCAGTACGGCATCCTGCTGGTCAGCGACGAGGTGATCTGCGGCTTCGGCCGCACCGGCCACTGGTTCGGCTGTGAGCGCTTCGGCTTCAAGCCCGACCTGATGACCTTCGCCAAGGGCGTGACCAGCGGCTACGTGCCGCTGGGCGGCGTGATGGTCGGCGAACGCATCGCCCGGGTGCTGATCGAGCGCGGCGGCGAGTTCGCGCACGGCTACACCTATTCCGGCCATCCGGTGGCCTGCGCGGTCGGCGTGGCGAACATCGCTCTGGTAAGGCGACTGAAGCTGCCCGAGCATGTCCACGACGACGTCGGTCCGTACCTGGCGACGGTGTTCGACGCGCTGGCGCAGCACCCGCTGGTCGGCGAGGCGCAGACCTGCGGGCTGATGGGCGCGCTGCAGCTGGTCAAGGACAAGCGCAGCGGCGCGCCCTTCGCCGAGGAACTCGAGGTCGGCATGCTGTGCCGCAGCCACTGCTTCGCCAACGGCCTGATCATGCGCGCCGTCGGCGACCGCATGATCGTCGCGCCGCCGCTGGTCATCACGCGCGCGCAGATCGACGAGATGACGTCGCTGATCCGCCGCTGCCTCGATCTGACGTTGGCGGACGCGCAACGCCGCGGCTGGATCGGCTGAATCCTGCACTAGCATCGCGCAACCTTCCTGCCGGAGCCTTTTCATGAACCTGTCCTTCATCCGTCCCGTGGCAGCGCTGTTCGCCGCGGGCCTGGCCTTGGCCTGTTCGCCGGCATCGGCACAGGAGGAGGAGAAGGTTCTCAACGTCTACAACTGGTCGGACTACATCTCGGAAGACACGATCCGCAACTTCGAGAAGGAAACCGGCATCAAGGTGCGCTACGACAACTTCGACAACAACGAGATCGTGCACGCCAAGCTGGTGGCCGGGCGCACCGGCTACGACGTCGTCGTGCCGTCGTCGAACTGGGCCAAGCTGCAGGTCGACGGCGGGCTGCTGCGCAAGATCGACAAGGCGCAGCTGTCGAACTTCAAGTACCTCGACCCGTCGCTGCAGGCGCAGCTGGCGCGGCTCGACCCGGGCAACGACTACATGGTCAACTGGCTGTGGGGCTTCACCACGGTGGGCATCAACGTCGACAAGGTCAAGTCCGCGCTCGGCGACCTGCCGATGCCCGACAACGTCTGGGACCTGGTGTTCAAGCCCGAGTACGTCAGCCGGCTGAAGAGCTGCGGCGTGTCGTTCCTCGATTCGGCCACCGAGGTCGTGCCGGCCGCGCTGCACTACCTGGGCAAGCCGCCGTTCAGCAAGAACCCGGCCGACTACACCGCCGCGGCCAACGTGCTGAAGGCGGTGCGTCCGTACATCACGGTGTTCAGCTCGTCCGGCTACATCAACGACCTGGCCAACGGCTCGATCTGCGTCGCGCTCGGCTGGTCGGGCGACATCAACATCGCACGCCAGCGCGCCATCGACGGCAAGACCGGCAACAACGTCCAGGCGCTGATCCCGAAGAACGGCGGGCTGCTGTTCTTCGACGTGATGGTCATCCCGGCCGACGCCGCGCACCCGGGCAACGCGCACAAGTTCATCAACTACATCCTGCGCCCCGAGGTGCATGCGTCGCTGACGAACAAGGTGTTCTACGCGAACCCGAACACCGAATCGAAGAAGTTCATCAAGCCCGAGGTGGCGAGCAACCCGACCGTGTTCCTGCCGCCGGCCGACATGAAGAACATGATGCCCCCCGACGCGCTGAACAACGACCTGCGGCGGCTGATGACACGCACCTACACCGCATTCAAGACCGGCCTGTAGATGCCGGCCATGGCGACCCCGGCGATGGCGGACCCGGCAGCGTTCCTGCGTATCGAGCACCTGGTCAAGGACTTCGACGGCTTCAAGGCCGTCAACGACGTGTCGCTGGACATCGCCAAGGGCGAAATCTTCGCGCTGCTCGGCTCGTCCGGCTGCGGCAAGAGCACGCTGCTGCGCATGCTGGCCGGCTTCGAGACGCCGACCTCCGGGCGCATCGTGCTCGACGGCCGCGACCTGGCCGACCTGCCGCCGTACCAGCGGCCGATGAACATGATGTTCCAGAGCTACGCGCTCTTTCCGCACCTGAGCGTGTGGGACAACATCGCCTTCGGCCTGCGCCGCGACGCCCTGCCGAAGGCCGAGGTGGCGGCGCGCGTCGAGGCGATGCTGAAGCTGGTGCAGCTGGGTCGCTTCGCCAAGCGCAAGCCGCACCAGCTGTCCGGCGGCCAGCAGCAGCGCGTGGCGCTGGCGCGCAGCCTGGCCAAGCAGCCGCAACTGCTGCTGCTGGACGAGCCGCTGGGCGCGCTGGACAAGAAGCTGCGCGAAGAAACCCAGATCGAGCTGGTCAACATCATCGAGCAGGTCGGCGTGACCTGCGTGATGGTCACGCACGACCAGGAAGAGGCGATGACGATGGCCTCGCGCATCGCCATCATGAGCGAGGGCCGCTTCCTGCAGGTCGGTGCGCCGTCCGAGATCTACGAAACGCCGGCCACGCGCTTCGTCGCCGACTTCATCGGCAACGTCAACCTGATGGACGGCACGCTCGAGGTCGACGCGCCGGACCACGTGGTCATCGCCTGCGCTGACTGCAAGCACTACGTCGGCCACGGCATCACCGGCACCGAAGGCATGGCGGTCACGGTGGCGCTGCGGCCGGAGAAGATCCACCTGTCGCGCAAGGCGCCGGAGGACGGCCTGAACACCGTGCAGGGCACGATCAAGGAGCTGTCGTACTTTGGCAGCTTCACCGTCTACCACCTCGCGCTGGCCAGCGGTGCGCGGCTGAAGGTCGCCCAGGCCAACGTGCAGCGCCACCGCGACGACGAGTTCACCTGGGGCGACGTCGTCTGGGCGCACTGGTCGCGCTCGGCGCACGTGGTGCTGACGCAATGAAGTTCGGCGGCCGCCACGCCGTCATCGGCGTGCCCTACCTGTGGCTGGCGGTGTTCTTCCTGCTGCCCTTCGTCATCGTGCTGCGCATCAGCGTGTCCGAGATGGAGGCGGTGCAGTTCAAGGACCTGCTGACGCTGCAGGACGGCGTGCTGCAGCTGACGCTGCGCCTGGGCAACTATGTCTTCATCGCCGACGATGCGCTGTACCTGAAGACCTACCTGGCGAGCCTGAAGTACGCGGCGGCGACGACGCTGCTGTGCCTGGGCCTGGGCTACCCGTTCGCCTACTTCATGGCACGCGCGAAGTCGACGCTGCAGCCGGCGCTGCTGATGCTGGTGATGCTGCCGTTCTGGACCTCGTTCCTGCTGCGCGTCTACGCGTGGAAGGGCCTGCTCAGCGACAACGGCTGGGTCTCGGACCTGCTGGTCGGCAGCGGCGTCGACCGGCTGCTGGCGGCGGCCGGGCTGATTCCGGCACCCGGGCAGCTGATGCACACCCCGTTCTCGCTGGTGCTGGGCATGACCTACACCTACCTGCCGTTCATGATCTTGCCGCTGTACGGCACGCTGTCGAAGATGGACCTGCGGCTGCTCGAGGCCGCGGCCGACCTCGGTGCCACCGCCTGGGTCGCGTTCTGGAAGGTCACCGTGCCGCTGTCGAAGGCCGGCATCATCGCCGGCTCGATGCTGGTGTTCATCCCCTGCATCGGCGAGTTCGTCATCCCCGAGCTGCTGGGCGGGCCGCAGACGCTGATGATCGGCCGCGTCATGTGGGACGAGTTCTTCTCCAACAACGACTGGCCGATGGCCTCGGCGGTGGCGGTGGTGATGGTGCTGCTGATCCTGGTGCCGCTGGCCATCTTCAACAAGTACCAGGCCGAAGCCCAGGAGAAGCGCGCGTGAGGACCGGCGCCCGCTTCAACCGCTGGTTCGCGCGCGGCTGGCTCGGCGCCGGCTACCTGTTCCTGTACCTGCCGATCATCGCGCTGGTGCTGTACTCGTTCAACGACTCGCCGGTGCCCAACGTCTGGCGCGGCTTCACGCTGAAGTGGTATGCCGCGCTCGCCGAGGACCGCGAGATCCAGTCCGGCCTGTTCCTGAGCCTGAAGATCGCCTTCCTCACCGCCTGCGGCTCGGTGGTGCTGGGCACGCTGGCCGCCTTCGCGCTGGTCAAGTACCGGCGCTTCACCGGTCGCACGCTGTTCAGCGGCATGGTCAACGCGCCGCTGGTCATGCCCGAAGTGGTGGTCGGGCTGTCGCTGCTGCTGATGCTGGTGTCGATGCAGCGTGCGCTCGGCTTCCCCGAGCGCGGGCTGGCGACGATCTGGCTCGGCCACCTGCTGCTCGGCATGGCCTACGCGGCGGTGATCGTGCAGGCGCGGCTGCAGGACCTGAACCCGCAGCTCGAGGAAGCCGCCATGGACCTGGGCGCCAGGCCGTCGCAGGTGTTCTGGCTGGTGACGCTGCCGATGATCTCGCAATCGCTGCTGTCGGCCTGGCTGCTGACCTTCACGATCTCCCTCGACGACGTCGTGCTGTCGGCCTTCCTGTCCGGCCCCGGCGCGACGACGATGCCGCTGGTCATCTTCTCGCGCGCGCGGCTCGGGCTGAACCCGAGCGTCAATGCGGTGGCCACGCTGATCGTCGCGGTGGTCGCCATCGGCGTCGTCGTCACCAGCTACCTGATCGCACGCGCCGAGCGCAAAAGACTGCTCGATCTGGCCGAAGCCGCCCGCGGCTGAGGGCCCGGGCCGAACCACAATCCCACCCACCCCGCACACGGAGCCCCTGACGATGCGCACGCCCCTCGAGTTCAGCCTGATCGTGATCGCCATGGCTGCCGCCTGGCCGGCGACGGCGCAGACCAACGCCGAGGTGATGAACGAGCTGAAGGCGCTGCGCGAGCGCGTGAACCAGCTCGAACAGCAATTGAAGGACAGCCAGGCGCGCCAGGCCGCGCCGGCGGCAGCGGGCGCCGCGGGTGCCGCGGGCACAGCGCAGTGGGGCATGACGCCCGAGCAGGCGGCCGAGCTGAATCGCGTGACGGTCAAGGTCGAGGCGCTGGAGGACGCACGCGACGCCAACGGCTTCGGCGGGCTGAAGATCAGCGGCCAGATGCAGGCGGCCTACATCTACAACCGCGCACAGGATCTGGCGGGCTTCCAGTTCCTCGATTCGGTGGCCGAGTACGGCTACAACTACTGGAACTCGTACATCGGCATGGCGATCATCGACTTCCAGAAGGAGATGCAGGACGGCACCCGCTGGCGGCTGACGCTGGCGCCGCAGCGCGGTGTCGGTTCGGTCATCGACGGCTATTCGATCGTGCAGGAAGCCAGCGTCTCGGTGCCGCTGACGGACCTGCAGACACGCTTCATCGCCGGGCAGGTTCCCGACTGGTCGGGCTACGAATACCTGCAGCCGACGCTGAACAAGCTGATCTCGCACAACCTGCTGTTCGACTTCACGCTGCCCACCGGCTACATCGGCGCCGGCGT
>DAORHX010000038.1:0-15493 GCA_035438245.1 Rubrivivax sp. | reverse complement strand
CGAACGCCAGTTCGCGAAGCGAGTTCGCGACGAGGCCATGGGACCGAGCAGCGCACGGCAGTCGGCGCAGCCGACCGCCTCAGCGAAGCGTCGCGGCCTGCCCGGGCCCGGCTTTGCCGCGCCGGCTCTTCACACGGACAGCGGACTTCTGAAATTCCGCTTTGCGCCGTGAGAGGCCGTCCGGTCTGTTGCATTTGAACGCAAGCAGGAATCGATGGGTTGGCGCTGACGCCACCAATTAGACCGCCCCATTGCCAAAGGCAAGGGCTCAGGCCGACAGCTGCGCCCAGGCCTTGTCCAGCCGCTTGCTGCTCACCGGCTGCGGCGTGCGCAGCTCCTGCGCGAACAGGCTGACGCGCAGCTCTTCGAGCAGCCAGCGGTATTCGTCCAGCCGTGCGTCGCGCCGGCCCTTCAGTTCGGCGCTGCGCTTGAGCCAGCGGGCGTCGGCGATGCGTGCCTCGGCCATGCGCGCCGCATCGCGGCCTAAGTCGGCCTTCAGCTTGTCCAGCCGCATGACGACGGCCTTCAGGTAGCGCGGCAGCTGCTGCAGCTGCGCATACGGCGTGTCGACGACGAAGCGCTTGCCGACCAGCCGCTGCAGCTGTGCGCCGACGTCGTCGGCCACGTCCTTGGCCGGACGTGAATCCTTCAGCTTGCGTGTGGCCGCGGCGTACTCGGCGAGCACTGCACCGACCGCACGCGCCACCTCCTGCGCGATCAGGTTCAGCCGTGCGCGCCCTTCGCCGACGCGCGCCTCGAAGGCCTTGGCGTCGGCCGGCAACGGCTCGGCGAGGAAGGCGCGGTCGAGTGCGACATCGACGATCTGCTGGCGCAGCTCCTCCAGCGTGCCCAGGTTCATGTACAGCGCCGCCATGCGCTGCAGCTCGGGCAGGTTCTTCTCCAGGTACTTCAGCGGCTCCTTGATCTGCAGCGCCACCAGCCGGCTCAAGCCCGCGCGGTGCTTCGCCGCCGCAACCTCGGGCTCGTCGAAAACCTCGATCTCGACGAAGGCGCCCTTGTCGATCAGCGCCGGAAAGCCGATCAGCGTCTGCGCGCCGCGCCTCAGTTCCATCAGCTCGGGCAGCTCGCCGAAGGTCCAGGCGGTGTAGCGCTCGGGGGCCTTCGCGTCCGTGCAAGGCGCGGCCTGGGGCACGCGCGATACGACGCTGGCTTGCACGCCTCGGCCCTCGGCAACGGCAGGCGCCGAAGCCGGCGCCGCGGCCGGCACGGTCGTCGGCCGCTTCAGCACCGCCAGCGCCTGGAACGCCGAGCGCGCCAGGGTGCCGAACTCGGCCTTCAGCGCCGCCAGGTGCCGGCCCATGCCGAGCTGGCGGCCGTGTTCGTCGACGATGCGCAGGTTCATGAACAGGTGCGGGCTCAGCATGTCGAGCTTGAAGTCGGCGCGCTGCAGCGGCAGCTGGGTGCGTTCGCGCACGGCGCCGAGCAAGGCGTCGGTCAGCGATCCCCGGCCGAAGGGCAGCTCGCGCGCCAGTGCTTCGGCGCTGTCGGCCAGCGGCTGCAGCCGCGCACGCGGCTTGCCCGGCAGGCTCTTCAGCAGCGCCAGCAGCTTCGGTGTCAGCATGCCCGGCACCAGCCATTCGCAGCGCTCGTCGCTCACCTGGTTCAGCGCGTAGATCGGTACCGTCACGGTGAGGCCGTCGCGCTCGTCGCCGGGCTCGTGCAGGTAGCTGGCGGCGCAGTCGATGCCGCCCAGGCGCAGCAGCTTCGGGAAGGCGTCGGTGGTGATGCCGGCAGCCTCGTGGCGCATCAGCTCCTCGCGCGTCAGCTGCAGCAGCTTCGGCGCGCGCTTGACTTCGTCGCGGAACCAGCGCTCCAGGCTCGCGCCCGAGCACACGTCCGCAGGCAGTTGCTGGTCATAGAAGGCGAAGATCAGCGCCTCGTCGACCAGCACGTCCTGGCGGCGGCTCTTGTGCTCGAGTTCCTGCACCTGCGCGATCAGCTTGCGGTTGTGCGCCAGGAACGGCAGCTTGGTTTCCCAATCGGCCTCGACCAGCGCCTGGCGGATGAAGATCTCGCGCGCCGTGGCCGGGTCCACCCGGCCGAAGTTGACGCGCTTGTTGGCGTAGACCACCAGCCCGTACAGCGTGGCGCGCTCCAGCGCCACCACCTCGGCGGCCTTGCGCTCCCAGTGCGGCTCGAGCAGCTGGCGCTGAAGCAGGTGGCCGCCGATCAGCGGCAGCCAGTGCGCCTCGATCGCGGCGATGCCGCGGCCGAAGAGGCGCGTGGTCTCGACCAGCTCGGCGGCGACGATCCAGCGCCCCGGCTTCTTGCTCAGGTGCACGCCCGGGTGGCGCCAGAAGCGGATGCCGCGTGCGCCCAGGTAGTGGTCGTCGTCCTCGCTCTTCACGCCGACGTTGCCCAGCAGCCCGGCCAGCATCGACAGGTGGATCTGCTCGTAGGTGGCCGGCGTGCCGTTGAGCCGCCAGCCGTGCTCGGCCACCACGGTGTGCAGCTGCGAATGGATGTCGCGCCATTCGCGCACGCGCCGCGGGCTGATGAAGTGCTCGCGCAGCCGCTGCTCCTGCTGGCGGTTGGACAGGCGGTGGCTGTCGGTGCCTTCGGCCTTCTGCGCCGCATGGCCGTGCACGCCGCGCCCCTCCTCGATCCAGCGCCACAGCTTCAGCGTGCCGACGAACTCCGACTTCTCGTCGTCGAACTTCCTGTGCTTCTCGTCGGCCGCTTGGCTCTGTTCCAACGGCCGGTCGCGCACGTCCTGGCCCGACAGCGCAGAGGCGATGACCAGCACCTCGGCGAGCGCCTGGCGGTCGCGCGCCTCGAGGATCATGCGGCCCACGCGCGGGTCCAGCGGCAGCCGCGCCAGCGCCTGGCCGGTGGCCGTCAATTCGTTGCCTCCGTCGACTGCACCCAGTTCGGCCAGCAGCGCGTAGCCGTCGGCGATGGCCTTGCGCGGCGGCGCTTCGAGGAACGGAAAGTCCTCGACCGCGCCGAGCCGCAGCGACTTCATGCGCAGGATCACGCCGGCCAGCGACGAGCGCAGGATCTCCGGGTCGCTGAACGGCGGCCGCGCCGCAAAGCCGGCTTCGTCGTACAGCCGGATGCAGATGCCGTCGGCCACACGGCCGCAGCGCCCGGCGCGCTGGTTGGCTGCCGCCTGCGAAATCGGCTCGACCTGCAACTGCTCGACCTTGCTGCGATAGCTGTAGCGCTTGACGCGCGCCAGCCCGCTGTCGACCACGTAGCGGATGCCGGGCACGGTGAGCGAGGTCTCGGCCACGTTGGTGGCCAGCACGATGCGCCGGCCGTTGCCGGACTCGAACACGCGGTCCTGCTCGGCCTGTGACAGCCGCGCGAACAGCGGCAGCACCTCGGGTTGCGGGCCACCGCGCGGCGCGCGCGCAAAGTGCTGGCGCAGATAGTCGGCGGCGTCACGGATCTCGCGCTCGCCGGGCAGGAACACCAGCACGTCGCCGGCGCCGCCGTCGCGCCACAGTTCGTCGATGGCCTCGGCGATGGCATCGTTGAGGTCGAAGTCCTTGCGCTCGTCGAAGGGGCGCCAGCGGATCTCGACCGGAAACAGCCGCCCCGAGACCTGGATCACCGGCGCCGGCCCTTGCGCACCGCCAAAGTGGGCGGCGAAGCGCTCGGCGTCGATGGTGGCCGAGGTGACGATCAGCTTCAGCTCCGGCCGCCGCGGCAGGATCTGCTTCAGGTGGCCGAGCAGGAAGTCGATATTCAGGCTGCGTTCGTGCGCCTCGTCGACGATCAGCGTGTCGTAGGCACTTAAGTGCGGGTCGCTCTGCGTCTCGGCCAGCAGGATGCCGTCGGTCATCAGCTTGACCGACGCCCCCGGCTGCAGCCGGTCCTGGAACCGCACCTTGTAGCCGACCACCTCGCCCAGCGGCGAATTCAGCTCCTGCGCGATGCGCTTGGCCACCGAGCTGGCGGCGATGCGCCGCGGCTGCGTGTGGCCGATCAGCCCCCGGCCGCCGGCGCCGAGACCACGCCCGAGTTGCAGCACGATCTTCGGCAGCTGCGTGGTCTTGCCCGAGCCGGTCTCGCCGCAGACGATGACCACCTGGTGCTGCGCAATGGCAGACGCGATCTCGTCGCGCCGCGCGCTGACCGGCAGCGACTCGGGGAACTCGATGGCGGGGAACGGATGCGCGGTGCGGCGGGTCACGGGCGGCGGATTATCCGCGCCGCGCTCAGCCGGGCATCGGCTGGTAGGCGATGACGGAGATCGTCGCGCCTTGCGGATCCTGCAGCATGGCGAAGCGGCCGACCTTGGGGATGTCGGTCGGCTCGACGCAGACCTTGCCGCCGAGCGACTTGCAGCGGGCGGCCGTGGCGTCGCAATCGGCCACGGTGACGTAGCTGCCCCAGCCTGGCGGCATGCCCTTGGCCTGCGGCGGCGTGGCCATGATGCCGCCGATGGCGTCGGCATCGCCGAGCTTGATGACGTGGTAGCTGCCTTCGGGCATCGGCATGGCCTCGAAGCGCCAGCCGAACAGCGCTCCGTAGAAGGCCTGTGCGGCGGCGGGGTCGGGGGTCGTCAGCTCGGTCCAGCTGACCGCGCCCGCGGTCTTGAACGGGTCCATCGCATCTCCTCGGCGGTGGCTGGGGCGCCGATGTTCGGCAGGCGGCGGCGCGCCGTCAATCCCGAGGGCTGCGGCACAATCGTCCGGCGATGAATCTGGTCTTCCCCCACACCTTCGTGCCCTGGTTCCGCGCGGTCGCGCCGTACATGCACGCGTACCGCGGCAAGACCTTCGTCGTGGCCATGGCCGGCGAGCTGATCGCCTCGGGCAAGCTGAACGCGTTCGTGCAGGACCTGGCGATCCTGCATTCGATCGGCATCCGGCTGATCCTGGTGCACGGCTTCAGGCCGCAGGTCAACGAGCAGCTCGCCGCGAAAGGCCACGTGTCGCGCTTCAGCCATGGGCTGCGCATCACCGATGCGGTGGCGCTCGACGCGGCGCAGGAGGCCGCCGGCCAGTTGCGCTTCGAGATCGAAGCCGCGTTCTCGCAGGGCCTGCCGAACACGCCGATGGCGAACTCGACGGTGCGTGTGGTGTCCGGCAACTTCCTCACCGCACGGCCGGTGGGCATCGTCGACGGCATCGACTTCAAGCACAGCGGCCTGGTGCGCCGCGTCGACGCGGCGGCGATACGGCGGGCCATCGACATCGGCGCGCTGGTGCTGCTCAGCCCCTTCGGTTTCTCGCCCACCGGTGAGGCCTTCAACCTGACGATGGAAGACGTGGCGACGAGCACGGCAATCGCGCTGCGCGCCGACAAGCTGCTGTTCCTGACCGAGGTGCCTGGCATCCGCGAGAACCCGCAGGACGCCGCCACGGCCATCGACACCGAGCTGGCGCTGGCCGATGCCAAGCGGCTGCTGGCGGCGCTGCCGGCACCCTCGCAGCCGAGTGACACCGCGTTCTACCTGCAGCACTGCGTGCGCGCCTGCGAGGGCGGCGTCGAGCGCTCGCACATCCTGCCGTTCGCCACCGACGGGGCGCTGCTGCTCGAGGTGTTCACGCACGACGGCATCGGCACGATGGTGGTCGACGAGAAGCTGGAAAGCCTGCGCGAAGCCAGCGCCGACGACGTCGGCGGCATCCTGCAGCTGATCGAGCCCTTCGAGCGCGACGGCACGCTGGTGCGCCGCGAGCGCACCGAGATCGAGCGGGATATCGCGAACTACACGGTCATCGAACACGATGGCGTCATATTCGGCTGCGCGGCGCTGTATCCCTACCCGGAAGCGCGCACCGGCGAAATGGCGGCGCTGACGGTATCGAACCAGGTGCAAGGCCAAGGCGACGGCGAACGCATATTGAAGCGCATCGAACAACGCGCCAAGGCCATGGGGTTGGACAGCATATTCGTGCTGAGCACACGCACGATGCACTGGTTCATCAAGCGTGGATTCGTGCAGGTCGATCCCGATCATTTGCCCGAAGCGCGCAAGAGGAAATACAACTGGGACCGCCGTTCGGCGGTGCTGGTCAAGAAGCTCGGCTGACCCCCGGGCGCACGGCGAACGTACAAGGAGTTTCACGATGGCGAGAATGGTGCAATGTGTCTACCTGAAGAAGGAGGCGCCGGGCCTCGACTTTTCACCGTACCCGGGCGAACTCGGCAAGCGCATTTATGACCAGGTCAGCAAGGAGGCGTTCGAGGCCTGGAAACGCCACCAGACGATGCTGGTCAACGAAAACCGGCTGAACCTCGCCGACGCACGCGCGCGACAGTATCTGGCGCGACAGATGGAGCAGTTCTTCTTCGGCAGCGGGGCCGAACAGCCTGCCGGATACGTGCCGCCGTCGCCCTGAGATTCGCTACGAGGGCCCGGGAAGTCCCTTATCCCGGGTGATTCGCCCCACGGCTTTCGACTGTTATATTGTCCTCTCCGGTATGGGTATTGGAGATAATCAATATGGCATCGATCACCGAATTGCTGGCACAGAAAGCCGCCATCGAGCAGCAGATTGCCGAGGCGCAGCGCACCGAAAGGGCCGACGCCGTGGCACGAATCCGGGCGCTGATGGCCGAACACGGTTTGAGCCTGGCCGACCTTTCCGCCAAAACCGCCAGTATCAAACGCAGCGGCACCAAGGTCGCGCCCAAATACCGCGACGCCACCACCGGTGATACCTGGTCGGGGCGCGGACTGCAGCCGAAGTGGCTGAAGCAGGCCCTGGCATCGGGCAGGAAGATCAGCGACTTCGCCCTTTGAGCGCCGCAGCGCCCGGGGCGATGCCGCACCCATGGCCCCCTAGCTTGAAGGTCGGGCATGCCCGCGCTGTGCGGCGCAGGCCAACGGCTAGCATGGACCACCGCCCCGCCGATTCGAGCCTGACTTGACACCGACCCCAGGCCACGACGCCGGCGCCACGCCCGAGGACGTGGCGCCGCCGGCGATGGTGTGGGTACAGCGCGCGCTGGTCGTCGCGCTCGCCTACGGTGTGGCGGCCAAGGTCTGCCTGCTGCTGCCCACCGCGGCGGCCGCTGGTGCGCTGCTGTGGTGCCCGCTGGGCGTGCTGATCGCGCTGTGGCTGCGCTGGGGCGCGATGGCCGCCCTGCCCGGCTTCGTGCTCGCTGCGGCGGCCCTGCTCGCCGACCCGGGCGCGCCGCATCGGCTGCTGCTGGCGCTGGCCGTCGGCGACCTTTGCGCTGCCGCGCTCGCGGTCTGGAGCCTGCGTCGGGCGGGCCTCGACCCGGTGCTCGAGCGCCGCGGCGATGTCGGCCTGCTGCTCGCGCTCGGACTGGGCGCGGCAGCGCTCGCTGCGCTGGTCAGCGCGGCAGGGCTCGTCGGTTCCGCGCACACGACATCCGACCAGCCGGTGCGCTGGTTCGTGCTCAGCGTGCTGGGCCGCTGGGTCGGCCTGCTGCTGTCCGGCGTGCCGTTGCTGGCGCTCGATCGCGAGGCGCTGCGCCGCGCGTTCACGCCGGCGCGCCGCGTGTTGACGATGCTGCTGGTGCTGCTGGTGCTGCTCAGCGCGCTCGCGGTGTTCGGCACCTCGACCCCACGCAGCCTGCTGCAGCTGGCACTGGCCTGCGTGCCGGTGGTGCTGCTGTCGGCGCTGCTCGTGCATGCCGGCATCGGCATGGCCTCCGCCGCGGCGGCAGCGCTGGCGCTCGGCGCGACCTGGGCCGGCAGCCTGGGGCTCGGCCCCTTCGCCAACCTGCCGGCGCCACAAGCGCTGGCGGCCTGGGTCTACGTGGCGACGATCGTCGGCACCGTGCTGCTGGTGCACACCCTGACGCGCGACAGCCTGGGTGTCGAGAAGCGCTGGC
Source organism: Rubrivivax sp. (assembly GCA_035438245.1). Classification (GTDB taxonomy): domain Bacteria; phylum Pseudomonadota; class Gammaproteobacteria; order Burkholderiales; family Burkholderiaceae_C; genus Rubrivivax. The sequence continues at coordinate 7,708 of DAORHX010000038.1, read as the reverse complement.
TGCTGGCGCTGGGCGGAGCCGGCCTCGGCGTCGGCGAATGGCGGGTCGGGCGCGACGAGGGGCGCACCTCGCCGCAGTGGCAGCAGCTCAGTGGCGACACGACGGCGTCGCTGTCGTCGTGGCTGGCGCGCGTGCACGACGACGACCGCAGGGAGCTGCAGACGCTGGTCGAGCGGCTGCGCGGCGGCGTGCAGTGGCGCGCGCAGCGCGAGCTGCGGCTGAAGGCCGCCGACGGCTGGCGCTGGCTCGAGCTGCAACTGCTGGTGGCCGAGCGCGACCACCACGGCCAGGCGGAGCGGCTGATCGCCACGCTGTCCGACAGCAGCGAGCGGCACGACGCGCAGGAGCGGCAGCGCCTGTCGTCGAGCCTGTTCCACCATCTGCACGAGGGCCTGCTGATCGCCGACGTCGACCTGCGCGTGCTCGACGTCAACCCGGCCTACACGCAGATCCTCGGCGTGACGCGCGAGGAGCTGCTGGGCAGCGTGCCGTCGATGCTGCGCCCTTCGCCGCCCGACCCGCTGGTGCGCCAGCAGCGGCTGTTGATGAGGTCGAGCCTGCGCAGCACCGGCCGCTGGCGCGGCGAGGTGGTCGAGCGCCGCCGCAACGGCGAGCCGTGCACGCTGCAGGTGACGATCTCCACGGTCGCCGATGGCGACGGCAAGGTGCAGTACCACGTGCTCGTCATCTCCGACATCACCGAGCAGCGCCAGCAGCGCGACCGGCTCGAGCGCCAGGCGCACTTCGACGAGCTGACGCGGCTGCCGAACCGCGCGCGGTTGATGGAGATGCTGTCCGAGGCGATCACCGCGGCCGATGCCGATGGTCATCTGCTGACCGTCTGCTACCTCGACCTCGACCGCTTCAAGCCGGTGAACGACCGCTTCGGCCATGCCGCCGGCGACCGGCTGCTGGTCGAGCTGGCCGGGCGGCTGCGCAGCGCGCTGCGCAGCAACGAGGCCTGGTCCGACGCCGCCGGGCGGCTGGGCGGCGACGAGTTCGTGCTGCTGCTGCGCGCGACGACGATGGAGGAGTCGCGGCTGGCGGTCGAACGCGTGCTGCGCGTGGTGGCGCAGCCCTATGTCATCGACGCCAGCGTCGACCCGGTGCTGGTGACGGCCAGCATGGGCGCCACCGTCTACCCGATCGACCGCAGCGACGCCGACACGCTGCTGCGCCATGCCGACCATGCGATGTACGGCGCCAAGCAGGCGGGCCGCAACGGCTATCAATTCTTCGATCCGGAGAACCGGCGGCGCAACGAAGAACGCGTGATGGCCATCGGCCGCGTGCAGGAGGCGCTGGACAAGGACGAGTTCACGCTGCACTACCAGCCCAAGGTCGACATGCGCCGCGGCGTGGTGCTCGGCCTGGAAGCGCTGGTGCGCTGGGACCATCCGCAGCAGGGGCTGATCGCGCCGGCGCAGTTCCTGCCGCTGATCGAGAACACCGGGCTGTCCTCGCGCGTCGGCGACTGGGTGCTGGGCCAGGCGCTGGAGCACCTGGCGATGTGGCGCCGCGCCGGACACGACATCTCGGTCAGCGTCAACGTCTCGGCGCGCCATCTGCAGGAGCCGGACTTCGCGCTGCGCCTGTCCGAGCTGCTGGCGCGCCACCCCGACGCGCCGGCCACCGCGCTGGAACTCGAGGTGCTGGAAACCGCGGCCCACGCCGACATCGAAGCCACGTCGGCGCTGCTGGCGCGCTGCCGCGAGCTCGGCGTGCGCTTCGCGCTCGACGATTTCGGCACCGGCTACTCGACGCTGACCTACCTGAAGCAGTTGCCCGTGGACGTGCTGAAGATCGACCGCTCGTTCGTGCACCACATGCTCGACGACGCACAGGATCGCGCGATCGTCGAAGGCGTGATCGGCCTGGCGCGCACCTTCCAGTGCGTGGTCGTCGCCGAAGGCGTCGAATCGCCGGCGCAGGCGCGCACGCTGCTCGAGATGGGCTGCAACATCGGCCAGGGCACCGGCATCGCCGCGCCGATGCCGGCCTCGGCCGTCTCGGCGTGGATACGCGACTATCGCGGCCTGTTCGCGCTGGCGCAGGCGGTGAGCCCTGCCGCGCCGCGCGCCGCCGGCAGCTGACGGCGCCGCGGCTAGACTGCCGCGGTGATCCCGACCGGCTTCCTGCAGAACCTGCTGTCGCGCGTCGACATCGTCGACGTGGTGGGCCGTCATGTCGAACTCAAGCGCAGCGGCGCCAACCACATGGGGTTGTGCCCGTTCCATGCCGAGAAGTCGCCGAGCTTCAGCGTCAATGCCGCCAAGCAGTTCTATCACTGCTTCGGCTGCGGCGCGCACGGCGACGCGATCCGCTTCCTGACGGAACACTCGGGGGCGAGCTTCCGCGATGCGGTGGCCGACCTGGCGCAGCAGGTCGGCATGGCCGTGCCCGACGACCCGGTGGACCCGGCCGAACAGCAGCGCGCGTTGCAGGCGCGCGCGCACCAGGCGACGCTGAGCGAAGTGCTGGCACGCGCCGCCGCACACTACCGGCAGCAGTTGAAGGCGCACGCACAAGCCATCGACTACCTGAAGCGCCGCGGCCTGAGCGGCGAGATCGCCGCGCGTTTCGGCCTCGGCTATGCGCCGCCGGGCTGGCGCAGCCTGGCCAGCGCGTTCGCGCGCTACGACGACCCGTTGCTGGTGGACGCCGGCATGGTCATCGTGCAGGGCGACGAAGGGTCCGAGCAGAAGCGCTACGACCGCTTCCGCGATCGCATCATGTTTCCGATCCGTTCGGTCAAGGGCGAGGTCATCGGCTTCGGCGGCCGCGTGCTCGACAGCGGCGAGCCCAAGTACCTCAACTCGCCCGAGACGCCGGTCTTCGTCAAGGGCCGCGAGCTCTATGGCCTGTACGAGGCGCGCAGTGCGTTGCGCGCCAAGGGCCATGTGCTGGTCGTCGAAGGCTACATGGACGTGGTCGCGCTCGCGCAGCACGGCTTCGCCAACGCGGTGGCGACGCTGGGCACCGCCTGCACGGCCGATCATGTGCAGAAGCTGTTCCGCTTCACCGACACCGTGGTGTTCAGCTTCGACGGCGACGCCGCCGGGCGGCGCGCGGCCGGCCGGGCGCTCGAGGCCGCACTGCCCCATGCCACCGACCTGCGCAACGTGCGCTTCCTGTTCCTGCCGCCGCAGCACGACCCGGACAGCTTCGTGCGCGAGCACGGCGCCGCGGCATTCGAGGCGCAGGTCGACCAGGCGGTGCCGCTGTCGCGGCAGTTGATCGACCACGCGAGCCAGGGCGCCGACCTGGGTACGGCGGAGGGTCGCGCCCGCATGCTGGCGCAGGCCAAGCCGCTGTGGCAGGCGTTGCCGCAGGGCGCGCTGCGCCGCCAGTTGCTGCCGGAGCTGGCACGCCATGCGCAGATGGACGGTGCCGACCTGGCCGCGCTGTGGGGCCAGTCGGCGACGACCTCGAACCGGCCCGCCCAGGGCGTGCTGCGCGTGCCGACGCGGGCCGCTGCGCGCCACGCGCCGGCGGGCCTGGCCGATCAGGCGCTGCGCCTGCTGCTGCGCCACAACGACTGGTGGGAGCGGTTGACCGGCGAAGACCAGGGCCTGCTGCATGAACTCGGCGGTGCGCACGGCGCCGCGCTGGCCTGGCTCGAACGCCAGATGACCGAACACGGACCGCAGACCTGGGCGGCGCTCGACGAGGCGATGGCCGACGAGTCGTGGGCCACGCTGGCGCGCGGCTGGTTGCAGGCCGTTGCGGCCGACGAGCAGCATGGCTTCGAGGACCTGCAGCGCGTGCTGCAGCGCATGTGGATCGACGCCTTGGGCGACGATGCGCAGGCGCTGGCCAGCGCCGAGCCCGACGCCGAAGGCCTGGCGCAGCTGCGCCGGCTGCGCGAGCGCATCGCCGAGTTGAAGGCGGCGCTCAGCGGTCAGCCGGGGCAGCCGGCCTGACGACGACACGAACGCTCCCGGTATAATCCACGGTTGTCCGCAACGGCAGGCGTGACAACAGCACCTCCGGGCCCCGGCTACCCTCGACAAGGGTCACCTCCTCCAGCCAACTCCCCCGCAAGGACTGCGCCCCACCGGCGCCCGCGCCCGCCGAATACGCGTCCCTTCGCATCCGCCCGAAGGCGGCGTGCGCCGCATGACGCGGGCGCACCGCCTGGCCATTCAACGAGGAACCGCATGAGCGCCAAGAACCCCGTCGTCCCCGCCAAGGCCCCGTCGGCGACCAAGGCCAAGTCGCCTGTCGCCACTGCGAGCCCGGCCAGCAAGTCCGCCGCCGCCGAAGTCGCGGCACCGAAGGGCAAGCCGGCCGCGAAGGCGGTGGCCCTGGTGAAGACGCCGGCGCGTCACACGGCCAAGGCGGCGCCACCGGCCAAGGGCAAGCGCGGCGCGAAAGCGCCCGCCGACGCGGGGAAGAAGCTGCAGGACCTGCCGGCCGACGAGGATTTCGCCGACCTGGAGGCCGATGCCGAGGTTTCTGCCGACGCCGAATCCAAGGTCAAGGCCAAGCCGCTGCGCATGAAGGTGTCGCGCGCGAAGGAACGCGCGCTGATGCGCGAATTCGGACTCGAGGAAGCGACGCTGACCGAGGAAGAGGTCGCCAAGCGCCGCCACGAGCTGAAGACGCTCATCAAGATGGGCAAGACACGCGGCTTCCTGACGCACCAGGAGATCAGCGACCACCTGCCCGAGAAGCTGGTCGACAACGAAATCCTCGAGGCGATCGTGTCGATGCTCAACGACATGGGCATCGCCGTCTACGAGCAGGCACCCGACGCGGCGACGCTGCTGATCAGCGGCAGCAACACCGCCACCGCCACCGACGAGGAAGCCGAGGAAGCCGCCGAGGCGGCGCTGTCGACGGTCGACTCGGAGTTCGGCCGCACCACCGACCCGGTGCGCATGTACATGCGCGAGATGGGCACGGTCGAACTGCTGACGCGCGAGGGCGAGATCGAGATCGCCAAGCGCATCGAAGGCGGGCTGCAGGCGATGATGCTGGCCATCAGCGCCAGCCCGACGACGATCGCCGAGATCCTGTCGATGGCCGACCGCATCACCTCGGGCGAGATGAAGATCTCCGAGGCGGTCGACGGCTTCGTCAGCGACGACGAGGCCGACGACTACGTCGCCGAGGAAGACTTCGACGAGTTCGACGAGGAGGACGACGACGACGGCGCCGGCGGCAGCAAGGCGCTGACGAAGAAGCTCGAGGAGCTGAAGGCGGCCGCGCTGATCAAGTTCGACGAGCTGCGCACGCAGTTCGACAAGATGCGCAAGGCCTACGAGCGCGACGGCTACAAGTCGCCGGCTTACAACAAGTCGCAGCACGCCATCAGCGACAACCTGATGACCATCCGCTTCACGGTGAAGACCATCGAGAAGCTGTGCCAGATCCTGCGCAGCCAGGTCGACGACGTGCGCCGCTACGAACGCGAGATCCGCAAGATCGTCGTCGACAAGTGCGGCATGCCGCAGGACCACTTCATCAAGTCCTTCCCGCCGAACGTGATGAACCTGAAGTGGGCCGAGCGCGAGATCGCCCTGGGCAAGCCGTACAGCGCGGTGCTGCAGCGCAACCTGCCGCCGGTGCAGGAACTGCAGCAGAAGCTGGTCGACCTGCAGTCGCGCGCGGTGGTGCCGCTGGAGGACCTGAAGCACATCAACAAGAAGATGAACGAGGGCGAAAAGTCCTCGCGTGACGCCAAGAAGGAGATGATCGAGGCCAACCTGCGCCTGGTCATCAGCATCGCCAAGAAGTACACCAACCGCGGCCTGCAGTTCCTCGACCTCATCCAGGAAGGCAACATCGGCCTGATGAAGGCGGTAGACAAGTTCGAATACCGCCGCGGCTACAAGTTCTCGACCTATGCCACCTGGTGGATCCGCCAGGCGATCACGCGCTCGATCGCCGACCAGGCGCGCACCATCCGCATCCCGGTGCACATGATCGAGACCATCAACAAGATGAACCGCCTGTCGCGCCAGCACCTGCAGGAGTTCGGCTACGAGCCCGACGCGCCGACGCTGGCCGAGAAGATGGAGATCCCCGAGGACAAGATCCGCAAGATCATGAAGATCGCCAAGGAGCCGATCTCCATGGAAACGCCGATCGGCGACGACGACGACAGCCACCTGGGTGACTTCATCGAGGACACCAACAACACCGCGCCGATCGAGGCGGCGATGCAGGCCGGCCTGCGCGACGTCGTCAAGGACATCCTGGATTCGCTGACGCCGCGCGAGGCCAAGGTGCTGCGCATGCGCTTCGGCATCGAGATGTCGACCGACCACACGCTGGAGGAGGTGGGCAAGCAGTTCGACGTGACGCGCGAGCGCATCCGCCAGATCGAGGCGAAGGCGATCCGCAAGCTGAAGCATCCGAGCCGGTCCGACAAGTTGAGGACGTACCTCGACAATCTCTGATCCCGGCGAAGGTATGGACCGTCCAGCCGCTTTACACTTTGCCGCGGCATGACGCAGATCTCCGACCGCAGCATCCTGTTTGCCGACCTGCGCGGCAGCACCGGGCTGTTCGAGACGCTCGGCAATGCCGAGGCGACGTCGGTGGTCACGCATTGCGTGTCGGCGCTGGGCCCGCCGGTGCAGCAGCACCACGGCCACGTGGTCAAGACACTCGGCGACGGCCTGATGGCGGTGTTCGACACGCCGGCCCACGCACTGCAGGCGGCGCTGCAGATGCACGACGTGCTGGCCGGCATCGTGTCGCGCGGCAGCGAGCGCGGCGCTTCGGCTGGCCTGCGCGCGCTGCGCCTGCAGGTGGCGGTGTCGCGCGGCGAGGTCGTCGAGATGGCCGGCGACTGCTTCGGCGACGCGGTCAACGTCGCGGCACGGCTGCTCGACCATGCCGGCGACAACGAGACGCTGATCACCGGGCCGGTGCTGGCCGGCCTGCCGCGCGGCATGAAGCCGATGTTCCGCAGCCTCGACCAGCTGGTGCTGCGCGGGCGCGTCGAGCCGGTGCAGGTCTACGTGCACGGCGGGCGGCGCAGCGGCGACAGTGCCGCCACGCAGTTCGGCGACGTGGCCCCGGCCGCCGAGCCGGACGCGATCCGCCTGGAATGGCTGACCCACAACCAGATGTTCGCCAGCCGGCAGCTGCCGGTGGTGCTGGGTCGCAGCCCGCAGGCGCACTACTGCGTCGACGATTCGCGCGTGTCGCGCTCGCATGCACGGCTCGACTGGCATGGCGGCAGCTTCCAGCTCAGTGACCTGAGCTACAACGGCACCTACGTGCGCTTCGCGGATGGCGAGATCGTCAGCCTGCGCCGCGGCAGCTGCCTGCTGCACGGCAGCGGCACGATCGGCCTCGGCGGCTCGCCGGCAGACCCGTCGTCGGCCTGCGTGCGCTTCGAGGTGCTGCGCTTCGGCGACACCGAAACGCTGCCGCTGGTCTGAAGCGCCGATGCACCTGCTCTATGTCGACGATGACCGCATCAACCTGATGCTGTTCGAGAACGCCTGCGCGGCGCTGCCCGGCCTGCGCGTCGCCACCGCCGCCGACGCGGCCGAAGCGCTGCAACTGGCGCGCGAACAGCCGCCGCAGCTGCTGGTCATCGACCTGCACCTGCCCGACGGCGATGGCCCGGCACTGCTGCGGCGGCTGCGCGAGTTGCCCTCGCTGGCCGACGTGCCGGCCTTCCTGTGCAGCGCCGACGACAGCGCCGAGGTGCGCCGCATCGCCGCCGACGCCGGCTTCGCCGGCT